>NZ_JBFAXX010000018.1:0-131637 GCF_040680995.1 Kitasatospora sp. NPDC051914 | reverse complement strand
CCGGTGGCCGTCTTACGTTCTCAGGCGACACCCGCTACCGGGACGAAACCCCCGGAACGGGTGGAACCCGTACACCACTTCCCTGGACGCAACCCTCAACAGCCGGCCCCGCAAGAGCCTCGGCTGGAAGACACCCGCCGAAGCCCTCAACGAGCACCTACTATCGATCCAACAAGCCGGTGTTGCAACGACCGGTTGAATCTGCCCAATACGGCTCGGCCGAGTTCGCGAGACTCTGCCGGCGCCACGGCGTCCGGCGGAGCATGGGAAGGTCGGCTCCAGCCACGACAACGCCGCCGCGGAGAGCTTCTTCGCCTCGCTGAAGCGCGAGTTGATGCACGGCGCGCGCTGGGCCAGCCGGCATCAGGCGCGGCTGGACGTGTTCCGCTGGATCTCCTTCTACAACCTCCGCTGCCGCCACTCCACGCTCGGCTACCTCAGCCCGATCCAGTTCGAACATCAGACAGCGGCGTCCCGTAGGATCACCCTCGCCGCATGAAACTCCGGTGTCCACGTCCCGGGGGAAGGCTCACTTCGTCTCCCCGGACGCCCTCGCGGCGTTCGCCGGTGTCGCCCCGGCGTCACGCGATTCGGGAAAGGTCAGCGGCAACCTGCATCGGCCGGCCCTCTACCATCGCCGGCTCCAACGCGTCTTCTACACCTCGGCGTTGGTGAGCATCCGCTGTGATCCGAACTCACGAGCGTTCTACGACCGCAAGCGCGCGGAAGGCAAGCGGCACGTCCAGGCGGTGATGGCCCTGGCCCGCCGACGGTCAACGTCCTGTGGGCGCTGGTCCGTGACCGGCGGTGCTACCAGGTCGCACCGCCGGTCACCGAAGCCGCTTGACAACGACTGTGAGTCTGTTGGCGTCGAGGAAGGCCGCGAGGGCGGAGCGGAACGGCTGTGGTCGGGCCCGAGCCGCCGACCCCGGAGGGCCGGCGGCTGCAGGGCGAGCGGCGTCCGCCCGGGCCCCGAGCCGCCGACGCCACCTCAGCCGACCCGCAGCTGGCGAGCCGGGGCCCGCTCGAGGGCCGGGGTCAGGATCAGGGCCTCCGCCTGGTCGGACGGGAGCGGCCGGGAGAACAGGAAGCCCTGGCCGAGCGGGCAGCCCATGGAGATCAGCAGCTCCTGCTGGGTCGCGTTCTCCACGCCTTCGGCGATCACATTGACACCAAGGGTGTCCGCCAGATGGGCGATCCCCTCCACCAGGGCGTACTGCTGCGGGGAACGCCCGAGCTTGTCGATGAACGACTTGTCGATCTTGAGTATCGAGATCGGGAACTCGCGCAGGTAGCTCAACGATGAGTATCCGGTTCCGAAGTCGTCGATCGCGATGCGGATACCGAGGTCGGTCAGATCCCGCATCACGGTCCGGATGCGGTCGTCGTGCCTCATCAGGACGGTCTCCGTCAGTTCGAGGATCAGGCTGGACGGCTCGATGCCGGACAGCTCCAGCGTGTGGTGCACCGTGTCGAGGAAGCCGTCGTCCCGGAACTGCCGCGGTGAGACGTTGACGCTCACGTACGGCGCGCTGGACCGCGCGTCGGGACGCCACCGCCCCGGCAGCTGCCGCCAGCGGACCTCCTCGGCCGCCGCCTGACCGAGCACCCAGGCACCCAGGGGGACGATCTGGCCGCTCTCCTCCGCCAGGGTGATGAACTGTTCCGGGAGCACCATGCCTCGCGACGAGTGCGGCCAGCGGACCAGCGCCTCGAACCCGGCGATCTCCCCGGTGGCGAGTTCCACAATGGGCTGGTACAGGACCACGAACGACGTTTCGACCGGCGAACTGTCGAGGCTCTCCTGAAGCTGGTGCCGCTCGGCCATACCGCTCTGGAGGACGGGCTGGTACCCGCGCCACTGGCGCTTGCCGGCCGTCTTCGCGGCGTACAGGGCCAGGTCGGCATGGGTCAGGAGTTCGACCGAGTCGATGCTGTCCTCGGTGGTGGCGATGCCCACGCTCGCGTAGACGCTCACCGGCCCGACGCTGAGGCGGAACGGTTCCGCGAACACACTGATCACATGGTCGGCGAAGGTCTCGACGTCCCTGGGCGTTACCGAGTCCTGCACCAGCAGGGCGAACTCGTCGCCGCCGATGCGGGCCGCGGTGTCGGACGCCCGGACGGTCGACGACAGCCGCAGCGCGACGGCGACCAGTAACTCGTCGCCCACACTGTGCCCCTGGATGTCGTTCACGACCTTGAAGTCGTCGATGTCGACGAAGAGCACGCCGACCACGGTGCCTTCGCGATGGCTCTGGGTCAGCGCATGGGAGACCCGGTCCTGGAACAGCACGCGGTTCGCGAGGCCGGTGAGCGAGTCGTGGAAAGCCTGGTGGGTGAGCTCGCGTTCGAGCGAACGCTGCTCGGTGACGTCCCGGAGGGTGAGCACCAGGCCACCGACCGTCGCCTCGGTCCGCAGGTCACTGCATCTGACCTCGACCTCGATGACCGCGTGGTCGACGCGCGTCATCCGCCAGTGGTCACGCCTGCCCTGGAAGTCGCGGATCCGCATCTGCGCAAGGGTGTGGACCACCGGGCCGGTGTCCTGTGGAGCGATCAGGTCCGTCAGCCGGACTCCCTCCAGCGAGGGATGGCCAAGGACCTGGTCGGCCGACGGGCTGGCGTACCGAATCCTGTCGTCGTCGTCGAGGATCAGGATGACGTCGGATGCGTTCTGCACCAGGGTCCGGAAGTAGGCCTCGCTCTTGCGCCGGTCGACCTCTTCGCTGAGGGCGATCCGTTCGATCGCGAGGGCGGCCTGGGCCGTCAGCGTGACCAGCGCTTCCTGCAGGACGATGAGGTGCTGCTCGTCCCCGGCCACGATCAGCGCCCCGGTGCCGGGGTCCGCGGAGCCGTCCGGCGCGGCCTGGGCCTCCGGGCGGTCCGGCAGGGCCAGCGGGCAGACCATGGCGCTGGGTGCCTCGCCGAGTTCCGCGGCGAGGTCCTGCTGCAGGCCGGCACGGCTCACCAGACGGGCCTCGCCGCTCCGCGTCAGGTCCTGCACGACCCGGGCGGTCTCCGGGGACGACGCGCGGCGCGCCCCGTCGTCGGTGCGGATCAGCCACAGGACGTCGCCGTCCCTGATGGCAAGCAGTGCGCTGTGGCTCGGGTCGTCCGGCAGCAGCGAGGCGACGACGGTCCGGACCGCGGCGGCCGTGTCCCGGATGTCGGTCGCGGACCCCAGCGAGGCCACGGCGATGCGCAGGACACGCTCCCGGCCGACGGCCTGCCGATGGCCTGCCGCGACGCCCGCCAGCCGGTAGAGCACCAGCGCGAAGAGGACGGCCGAGAAGGCTCCGATCACGCCGACGTTCGTGGTCACTCCGCGTGCAGCCTGCAGCAGGAGCATGGCCGGCGCGATCAGCGAGGCGAGCGTGAGCAGGCCCAGGCGGCCGCGCGCGGTGTCGGCGCGCCACCGGACGGGTTGGGTCAGCGTGACCATGGAGGGGTGGATGGCGGCGGCGCCCCAGGCTCCGTAGAACACCGCCCAGCCCAGCTCCACCGCCGTCCCGGTGTGCCAGGTCCCGTGCAGGAGGATGAGGACGTACAGGACGTCGGAGGTGAGCAGACCGACCGTACCCACGGTGAGCAGCACCAGCGCCGGGCTCTTGCCACCGCGGGGGGCGAGCAGGCGCAGCAGCATCGCCAGCACGAGGATGTCCCCGAGCGGGTAGGCGACGGAGATCGCCTTCTGGAGCCAGGTGAGACCGGCGACATGGGTGTAGGGGACGATCAGGTAGATCCAGGACAGCAGGGCCAGGCCGGCCGTCAGGGTCAGCGCGTCGATGAAACTGGCCCGGTCGCGCCCGGCCGAACGCCAGCGGACGAATCCCAGGAGCCCCATCGCGTACAGCCCGTACGTCGCGAGGTAGAAGACGTCGGCGGCTGACGGGAACGGGTTGTCCTCGTGCAGGAACTGGATGGACACGATCTGAATCGCCTCGCCCGCCGCGAAACTGAGGTTCGCGGCGGCGAGCACCAGCCAGGGCGACCGATGGGACGGACGGTTGACGAAGACGCCCACCAGCATGCCGATGACACCGGTCAGTCCGATTCCGACGAAGATCAGCCGCTGCGCGGAGAACGCGTAGTAGAGGGCCGTGAGCAGGACCACCAACACACCGAAGCCGGTCATCAAGGGGATCCAGCGCCGTTGGGTATTCAAACCCGGTCACCTCGCGCAAAGGAGGTTCCGAGACCCGCGCGGGGACTCGGCACCAGGGAGTCGGTAAGCGGAGGAAGCCGCTTCGGTAGGGAGAGCAGGGACCCCTCGAGCTCCGCCTTCGAGGCTCCTCGGGGCCGGACTTTTCGACATAAATCCGGTCTCAGTATACCCAGTTCACAGAATTCATACGTACACGGATGGTAGTCGCCGCCCCCGGTGCGGACAGCCACCGGCGAGCAGGCCGTCGTGACGCAGTGTCATGTCGGCTCCCGGCCGGGCCGGACCCGCTGCCGCGACGGGCCATGACCCGAACGGACCCGGCCATCAATGCCCCCTACGAGCCGGCGGAGGCCGCCGTCTCCGGCCCGTGGCCGTGCGTCGGCATGCGGGCCGCGGCAACCGTCATCCGGGAACCCTGACGGACCGTGGCCGCGCACCGTCCGTGGCGGGTGACGAAGCGTCCGATCCCGCACCCCGCCCCGCTGCCCTCCTCGTCGCCGGACGGCGCAACAGAGCGTAGGGCGACAGGGCCCGTAGTGGTAGCAAAGCGTCAACGGTGCAGAGGCCCGCGACACGGCCGGTGCACGGCCCCGGCCGCTCTCCGCGTCAACCGCCCCGCCGTGTCGTGTCGCACGCCCTACGGCCCGCTCCTAGCATGAACCTGAGACCGCCTGCTCTCCCCGTGCCGGAAGTGGCGGGACGAGAGCCGAACGGCGCCCGTCCGGGGCCGGAACCCTCGCTCGAACCGAAGGCCACAACGTCTGCGGCTCACAACGTCTGTGGCGCATTCACTCCGCCGGGGGCGCCCCGAGGAGGGATGACGGCAGCCTCCTCGCTCATCGCCCCCGAGCGGCCAACAGGCAGCCACGCGTCCTGGACACGAACGGCCCGCCCCCGCGATCCACCCTGCTGGGCGGCGGCGGTTCAGCGGCGGACGTTCTCCGGTCTTCTTGTGCCGGGACTTCGCCATCAGCATCAGCAGCGAGGCGCCCTGCTCGCCGAGGTGGGTCAGGGCAGAGTGGCGTACTCGTGCAGGTCCCAGCCCGTTCCCAGGCCGCGCAGGGCGGTGTGCTCGTCCAGCGGCGCGCGGGCCTGCCCGTAAGAGAGCCGGGCCAGCCCGGTGTCCGGGCACACGTCGCGAGAGCTGACGACCTTGCCCGGACCCGGGCGGCGGTGGGAAGCGACCGGCATGACCGAGGACCGGGTCGAGGAGATCGGGGATTCGGCCGTGCACCCGGCCCCGACGCTGCTGCAGCGGCCCGGGCCCCGGGTCCGGCGGCGAACCGGTCCGTCCCCAGATGTGGAAATGTAGACGAAGCCGAGGCAGGCCAGGTGGACGGGCACCGCCGGGAGGAGGGTAGGCCTGGACGCGGGCATCGGCCCGACGCCCCTGCTTTGCCCGCCGCCCGAGCCGCCCCGCACGAGTACGACTGCTCAGCCCGGCGGCCGCCCCGGACAGGGACGGCAGGACATGTCGTTGCCCAGTGCAAGGCTCAGGCGACCGGGGGTGGTCGGCCGGCGGTCGCGGGCCGGTGCCCGGTATTCCCGGCTTTTCGGCCCCGGCTGCGCGGGTAGGCCGGGTCGAGAGCGCACGATGGGTGGGAACATGGCAGAGCAGCAGCTGGAGACGGTGGACGGCATCGTCGAGCGGGTCCTGTACGTCGGCAGCGGCGGCTTCACAGCCCTGCGCCTGGGTCTGGAGAACGGCGGGACGCTGACCGCCAAGGGCGAGGCGCTGCTGGGGGTACAGCCCGGGGAGACGCTGCAGCTGACCGGTCGCCGAGGCCGGCACCAGGCGTACGGGGAGGAGTTCCACGCCGCCGAGTGCCGCTACATCGAGCCGGCCACCCTGCACGCGATCCGCAAGTACCTGGCCTCCGGGCTCGTGCGGGGCATCGGGCCGAAACTGGCGGACGCGATCGTGGACACCTTCGAGCTGGACACGCTGCAGGTCATCGACACGACGCCGGAGCGGCTGCAGGAGGTGCACCTGATCGGCCCGGCCCGGTACGCCGAGATCGTCGCCGCGTGGCAGGTCCATCAGGAGATCCGGCAGCTGATGGTGCTGCTGCAGGGCGCCGGAATCTCCCCCACCCACGCGCCTCGGATCGCCCACCACTTCCGCACCGTCCGGCGAGAGGCCCACGACGTCGCGGACGTCCTGGACATCGTGCAGGAGCACCCCTACCGACTCACCGAGGTCTACGGGATCGGCTTCGTCACCGCCGACAGACTCGCCCTGTGGCTCGGCCTGCCGGAGCGCAGCCCCGAACGGCTGCGCGCGGCCCTGCTGCACGCGTTGGAGACGGCGGCGGTCCGCGACGGCCAGTGTTTCCTGTTCGAACGCCAGCTCCTTCACCGCACCCTGCAGAACCTCCGCGACGAGACGCTCGCCGAGCTGCTGCCCGACCAGCTCGGCGCGCTGGTCGCCTCCAGCGGCGTCCTGGTGCAGGACGTCCCCAGGGACGGACGGCTCCAGGCCGCGGTGTTCACCCCGCGCATGCACGCTGCGGAGACCTCCGTCGCCGCCCGGATCGCCCGCCTGCGCAACGCCACGACCCGCCTGGCGTCGATGGGATCGTGGCGCGGCGGCGGTCCGCTGCCTGCCTTCGACAGTGCCGTGGAGCTCGCCCCGGCGCAGGAGGCGGCGGCGCGGATGGCCCTCACCGAGCCGGTGTCGGTGCTGACCGGCGGGCCGGGCTGCGGCAAGTCGTTCACCGTGAAGTCGATCGTCGACCTCGTGGAGGCGGCCGGTGGCCGGGTGGGGCTCGCGGCGCCGACCGGCCGCGCGGCCAAGCGCCTGCAGGAACTGACCGGCCGGCCGGCCACCACCGTGCACCGCATGATCGGCAAGCCCCGCGACGACGCCGGGCCGCTGAACCTCTTCGATGCCTGGGACCCGCTGGAGGCCGACCTGATCGTCGTCGACGAGGCGTCCATGCTCGACCTGCCCCTGCTCGACCGGCTCCTCGGCAAGCTCACCCCGGGCGTGCACCTGCTGCTGGTCGGAGACGTCCACCAGCTCCCCAGCGTCGGCCCCGGCCAGGTCCTGCGCGACCTCCTCGCCGTCGAAGCCGTCCCTCGCACCGAACTCGACGAAGTCTTCCGCCAGAGTGCGGACAGCGCCATCACCACCAACGCCGCCCGGATCCGGCACGGACGGCCGGTGCGCAACGGCGGCGACTTCTGGTTCCTCCCCGTCCCCGACACGCAGATCCCGGCCACCGTGGTGGACCTCGTCACCCGCCGCCTGCCCGCCAAGTACGGCGTCAGCGCGGACGAGGTGCAGGTCCTCGCCCCGAGCACCAAGGGCCCGGCCGGCACCCAGGAGCTCGCCGCGGCCATCCAGGCCGAAGTCAACCCGCACCACGACGGCCGGGCACAGCACTGGGGCGACGGCCGGCCGTTCCGTCTGAACGACCGCGTCATCGCGGTGCGCAACGACCTGCGCAAGGGCGTCCTCAACGGCTCCACCGGCCGCGTCAGCGCCATCGACGACAAGGACCGCCACATCCACGTCACCCTCGACGACGACGGCAGCAAGGTCTTGTACGCCTTCGAAGAGCTCGACGAACTCCTCCACGCCTACGCCGTCACCGTCCACCGCGCCCAAGGCAGCGAGTACCCGCACGTCGTCGTCCCCCTCACCAGGACCGGCCCCTCCTACCTGCTGCTGCGCCGCAACCTCCTCTACACCGCCGTCACCCGCGCGAGGCAGATGCTCGTTCTCGTCGGCGACCCCGAGGCGCTGGAGACGGCGATCAAACAGCCCGCGACCCCCCGCAACTCCTCCCTCGCCGTCCGGCTGCACGAGGCCCTCACCGGCATCGCGGTTCTCCCCGAACCGGCCCGCAGTTACGGCACCCGGACGACCCTGTGCTGAGGCAGCCGCCGGCTGCCTCTCGATGAAGGCCTGCGCCCTGCTGAACCCCGGCGGCGCATTCGCCGAGGGCGGCGCCGGTCCCCGACGCCTGTGAGGGGTTCCGGCTCCGTGTCCGGCCGTGGGCCGACCGCGCTGCGCGGGCTGTCCGACCTGGTCGCTAGGGTTTCGCCCACTGATCACCGGTGGGCCGCTGCACCCGGTGCACGACCACGGTTCGGAGGAGAAGGCTGTGCGGCGCTGGGAGCTCGTCGGTGACGGTTCTGCGAAGTTCTGGGAGGCTGCGGTCGAGGGTGCCTCGGTGCAGGTGCGCTACGGCCGGATCGGTTCGGAGGGCCGCCTCCAGGTGAAGGCGCTGGGCTCCGCGGAGGCGGCCGAGGCGCACTTCGCCAAGCTGGTGGCGGAGAAGCAGCGCAAGGGGTACGCCGAGACGACGGCCGCCGCGGCCCCGGCCCCCGCCCGCGAGCCCGAGGCCGAGGCCGAGGCCGAGCCCGTCGGGCTGCCGGACGAGGACGCGTTCGTGCTGCCCCGCGCATGGCGGCGGATGGTCCAGCCGCGCCGCGGCAACAGCGCGGCACGGGCCGTGGGGAAGCCCGGGCCGGACGCCGTCCGCCGCTGCGGGGACCGGCTTGCGGCCCAGTCCGACCGGATCGGGCAGTTCCTGGCCGCCCCTGCCAGTGACCCGGCGCTGGTCCGCGCCGCGTACGCCTACCTGGCCGGGGAGGCCGATCCGCTCGGGGCCGCTGCCGTGGCGAGCATGGTGCCGCCCGTGTGGTCGTCCGGCGGCTGGCAGGGGTCGGACTTCGCCGACACCTGGGTGGTGCAGCACGGCCCGGCGTTCGCCGCCCGCGCGGCGCTGGAGGTCTTCGAGGTCACCACCGACTGGGACCACCACGGGTCCGGCCGGACGGACACGGCGCTGCGCTTCCTCCGCCCGGCGGAGTACATCCACCCGTACCTCGTGTCCTCACTGCTGGACCGGGTGAGGGCGCTGCTCACCGTCGCGGAGGAGGCCGAATACGAGCAGGCCGTCGCGGCGCTCGCGGAGTGCCGCACCACGCCGCGGCGCCGCCTCGCCGCGGCCTACCTGGCGCCGGGCACACCGGGGTGGGCGGACGACTGCATCGCCGACGAGTCCGGCCACGGCGCGAACGCGCCCATGATGCGGTCACTGCTGCTCCGTCTGCTCGACGATCCCGCGCAGGTCGGCCGGCTCGACCCGGCCGTACGGATCTGGCACGGCTGGTCCGTGGCACTCATCGCCACGCTCGCCGACAGCGTCGGGACGGCCTGCGTGCCCCTGCTCGGCGATGCGATCGACAGCGCCTACCGCTCCGACGCGATACGCACCGTCGCCTCGGCCGTGGCGCAGTTCCCGAGCGACGACGCCTTCCGCCTGCTGCTCGCCCGCATGGACGACCGGCACATCCGCCAGGCCCTGCAGGAGGCCATGCAGCGGTTCCCCGTCCGGGCGGCCCGGCTGCTCGCCGCGGCGGCGCTCAAGGACGGCAAGAACGCCCCGGCCGCCCGACAGCTCCTCAACAACCATGTGACGGCGCACCCGGCCCTGCTGCCCGAGCTGCTGCCCCGGCTCGACACCGCGGCCGCGGAGCTGGTCCGCACACTGGACGGCGCCCGCCCGCGGATCGCCGAGGCGGCGCCGGAGGCGCTGCCGGCGCTGCTGGTCTCCCCGCCGTGGACGCGCGGGCGTACGCCCACCGAGCCGCGTGTGCTGGAAGGACTGCAGCCGGACGACACGGCGGAGCTGATCTGGCTCGACGGCGAGCAGGAGCGCTGGTCCGCGACGGAGTTCACCGGCTGGCAGTACCCGGAGTCGACGGACTGGGCCGCGGAGGCGGACAAGGTCCTCGGGAAGCGCGGCAGCCTCTGGTACGCCTGCCGCCTGCTGGTGCAGGGCCCCGCCGAGGTGCTCGCCCCCCGGGTCGAGGACTGGCGGCCCCCGGACACATGGCGCGGCTACGAGGCGCTGCGCCCGATCCTCGCCCGGTACGGCACCGCGGCGCTCGGCGCGGCACTGACGGTCGCCGAGGCCCAGCCGGCGAACGTCGCTCCGCTGCTGCTGCCGATCCTCGACGTCCGCGCCGCCCGGCTGATGGCCGACGCCCTGGTCCGGCTCAAGTCCGCCCAGCCGACCGCCCGTTCCTGGTTCGCCCGGCACGGGGTGGCCGCGGCCGTGCTGCTGGTGCCGGACGCGGTCGGCCCCGTCGGGCCCGCCCGCAGGGCCGCCGAGCAGGGGCTGCGCCAGGTCGCGGCCGGCCAGGGCACCGACGCCGTCCTGGCCGCCGTCGCCGCCCGGTACGGCGAGGAGGCGGCGGAGATCGTCTCCGAGGCACTGGCCGCGGATCCGCTGGAGAACGCCCTACCGGCCCGGATGCCGGTGCTGCCCGGCTGGGTGCAGCCCGCCGTGCTGCCGCAGCTGCTGCTCACCTCGGGCGAGGCGCTGCCGGCGGATGCCGTCCGGCACGTGCTGATGATGCTGGCCCTGTCGAAGCCCGGCGCCCCGTACCCGGGGCTCGCCGTGGCGGTCGAGGCCTGCCGCGCCGACTCGCTGGCGGCGTTCGCCTGGGCGCTGTTCGAGGAGTGGCGGCAGGCCGGCATGCCCGCCAAGGAGAGCTGGACCCTGCACGCCCTCGGGCCCCTCGGGGACGACGAGACCGTCCGCCGGCTCACCCCGATCGTGCGGGACTGGCCGGGCCAGAGCGCCCACCACCGCGCGGTGGAGGGACTCGACGTCCTCGCCGGGATCGGCAGCGACATCGCCCTGCTGCACCTGCACGGCATCGCCCAGCGGGTGAAGTTCAAGGCGCTCAGGACCCGCGCCGAGAACAAGATCGCCGAGGTGGCCAAGGGCCTGGGCCTCACCGGAGAACAGCTCTCGGACCGCCTCGTCCCCGACCTCGGCCTCGACGCCGACGGCACCACGGTGGTCGACTACGGCCCGCGCCGCTTCACCGTCGGCTTCGACGAGCAGCTGCGCCCCTTCGTACTGGACGGCGCCGGCAAACGCCGCAAGGACCTGCCCGCCCCCGGCGTCAAGGACGACCAGGAGCTCGCCCCGGCCGAGCGCAAGCGTTTCGCCGCGCTGAAGAAGGACGTCCGCACCATCGCCTCCGACCAGATCCGCCGGCTGGAGGCGGCCATGGTCGCCGGGCGCAGCTGGTCCGCGGCCGAGTTCCGTGAGCTGTTCGTCGGGCACCCGCTGGTCTGGCACCTCGTACGACGCCTGGTCTGGCTCGCCGACGGCACCGACGGCGCGGGCACCACGACGACGACCGCCTTCCGGGTCGCCGAGGACCGCACCTTCGCCGACGCCGAGGACGACGCGTTCACCCTCGCCGACGACGCGACCGTCCGCGTCGCCCACCCGCTGCACCTGGGCGAGGCCGTGGCCACGTGGTCGGAGCTCTTCGCCGACTACGAGATCCTCCAGCCGTTCCCGCAGCTCGGCCGACCGGTGCACCGGCTGCCGCCGGAGGAGGAGGCCGCCAACCGCCTGGTGCGCTTCGAGGGCCGCAAGGTGCCGGTGGGCCGCCTGCTCGGCCTGACCAAGCGGGGCTGGCAGCGCGGCACACCGGAGGACAACGGCATCGAGCGCTGGTTCTCCAAGCGGCTCGACGACGGCTGCCACCTGGTCATCCAGCTCGACGAGGGCATCGCGGTCGGCATGCTCGACCTCTTCCCCGACCAGGTCTTCGAGACGGTCTGGCTGGACACGGCACCGGGCGACTACTGGTCCAGCCGCGACTACCCGCTGCGCTTCGGCGGCCTGGACGCGGTCACCGCCTCCGAGCTGCTCGCCGACCTGGAAGAGGTGACCGCGAAGTGAGCGCCGACGTCCGGGAGGCCGCACTCCAGCGGCCGCCCGCCGAGATCAGGTACGCGGACGAACTGGCGGCCCTGCGGGCCGCGGACGACGGCCCGCGCCCGCCCGGCTGGCAGTTGAGCCTGCGGGCCGCCCGCCGGTTCGTCGTCGGCGACGAGGAGGCCGGGATCGGCCGCAAGTTCGTCGGCAACGCCGCACTGGTCGAACGGGCGCTGGTCACGCTGGCCACCAACCGCGGACTGATGCTCGTCGGCGAACCGGGCACGGCCAAGTCCCTGCTGTCGGAGCTGATCGCAGCCGCGGTCAGCGGCACGTCGACGCTCACCGTGCAGGGCGGCGCGGCCACCACCGAGGACCAGATCAAGTACTCGTGGAACTACGCGCTGCTCGTCTCCGAAGGGCCCTCGCAGCGCTCCCTGGTGCCGGCGCCGATGCTGCGCGGCATGGCCGAGGGTCGGCTCGTCCGTTTCGAGGAGATCACCCGCTGCCCGCTCGAGGTGCAGGACTGCTTGCTCTCCCTGCTCTCCGAACGGGTCATGGCCGTACCGGAGTTGGACGGGCCGGAGGGGATGGTGTTCGCCCGCGCCGGGTTCAACGTGATCGCCACCGCCAACACCCGGGACCGCGGAGTCAACGAGATGAGCGCGGCCCTCAAACGCCGCTTCAACTTCGAGACGGTCTTCCCCGTTGCCGACTTCGACACCGAACTCGCCCTGGTCGAGGCCGAGGTGGGCGCGCTGCTGCGCCGCTCCGGCGTCGAGGCGCCGCCCGACCGCGACGTGCTGGAAGTGCTCGTCGGGACGTTCCGCGAACTGCGCGTCCCGCAGACCTCCGGCGAGCGGCTCTCCGCGGTGATGAGCACCGCGGAGGCCGTGTCGGTGGCGCACGCGGTCGGCGTACGCGGCTGGTTCCTGCGCGGCGAGCCCGGCAACGCCGCGGACGTGGTCACCTGCCTCGCCGGAACCGCGGCCAAGGACAGCCCGGAGGACCTCGCCCGGCTGCGCCGCTTCCTGGAGCAGCAGGCCGGGCGCCGTCCCGGCGCGGCCTGGCAGGACCTCTACCGGGCCCGACACCTGCTGGCCGGCTGATGCCCGCGGAACACCCCGGCCGCACGCCCGCGAAGCAGCACCCGGACGGAGCGGTCTTCGTCGGCGTGCGCCACCACTCGCCGGCCTGCGCACGGCTGGTGGCCGACCTCGTCGAGACCCTCCGCCCGGCCCACGTGCTGGTGGAGGGCCCGGCCGACATGAACCCCCGGCTGGACGAGCTGCTGCTCGGCCACGAGCTGCCGGTCGCCGTGTTCAGCCACTACCGCGACGAACGGCGCACCGCGACGTCCTGGACACCGCTGTGCGACTACTCACCGGAGTGGGTCGCGCTGACCCGCGGCCGCGCGGCCGGCGCGCAGGTGCACTTCATCGACCTGCCGGCCTGGCACCCGGCCTTCACCGAACGGGCCGAACCGCTCGCCAACCGCTTCGCCGACGCCGAGAGCCGGTACGCCGAGGCCACCCGGCGCCTCTGCCGGCGCTTCGACACCGACTCCGTGGACGCCCTGTGGGACCGGATCGTCGAAGTCGCGCCGCCCGAGGGCCTGCAGGAGCGGCTCGACGCCTACTTCGACCTGGTCCGCGGGGACACCCGGGCCGAACCGGGCGACCGGGCACGGGAGGAGTACATGGCCCGCTGGGTCCGCGCCGCACTCGCCCGGGCCGGCGGAAGGCCGGTCCTGGTGGTCACCGGCGGCTTCCACACACCCGCGCTGCGCACGCTGGCCTGCGCCGGCGGGCCTTTCGGGGAGGAGGAGTGGCCGGCCGTCCCCCGGCCGCCGGCCGGTGCGCTGGGCGGCAGCTTCCTGGTGCCGTACTCCTTCCGCCAGCTCGACGCCTTCGGCGGCTACCAGTCCGGCATGCCCTCTCCCGGCTACTACCAACTGCTGTGGGAACGTGGGCCCGCCGCGGCCGCGGACGGCCTGCTGGAACAGATCGTCGGACGGCTGCGCGGCCGGCGCATCGGCGTCTCCACGGCAGACCTGATCGCCGCCCGGAGCCTCGCCGCGGGCCTCGCCGCGATGCGCGGCCACCCGGTGCAGGCCCGTACCGACGTGCTCGACGGCCTCGCGGGCGCACTGATCAGCGAGGCCCTGGAGCAGCCGCTGCCGTGGAGCGGGCGCGGCACGCTCGCCCCCGGCACCGATCCCGCCGTGGTCGAGATGCTGGCCGCGAGCACCGGCGACCGGGTCGGCCGGCTGCACCCGGCCACGCCCGCCCCGCCCCTGGTGCACGACGTGGCCGCGCAACTCGCGTACTGCGGCGTGGAGTCCGGCCGTGCGGCGGCCGCCGACCTGACCGACCCGGACGGCCTGGCGCGCAGCCGGGTGCTGCACCGGCTGCGGGTGCTCGGCATTCCGGGCCACGTCCGCGAGTCCGGCCCCACCGCCGGGTCGGACCCGGTCTTCACCGAACGCTGGGAGCCGGCCGCGGCGCATGGGCGCGAGGCGGCGCTGATCGAGGCGGGCGCCCACGGCGCACGGCTGGACGAGGCCGCCGCCGTCGCCCTCTCCGAACGGGCGCGCGCCGTGGCCGCGGCCGGCGGCTCACCGGGCGCGGAGGCGGGCACCCTCTCCGCGGTGCTCTTCGACGCCGTGCTGTGCGGGGCGGACACGCTCTCCGCAGAACTGCTCGGCACGCTCTCCGCCCGGATCGCCACGATCGCCGAACTCGGCCCGGCGGGCGAGGTGCTGACCACCGCACTGCACCTGTGGCGGCACGACCGGATCTACGGCACCGCGGGCAGCCCGCTGCTCGCCGGGCTCGTCGACGAGGCGGTCGGCCGCGTCCTGTGGCTCGCCGAAGGACTCCACGGCGGCAGCGGCGTCGACCCCGGCCGGCTGCAGGCACTGGCCGCCGCCCGGGACGCGCTCCGCCACGCCGAGGCCGTACTGACCCTCCCCCGCGCGGCCGCGGCCGACACCGCCCGCCGGATCGCGGCCGACGCCGCCGCACCCGCCGACCTCCGCGGCGCCGCACTCGGACTGCGCCGCTCCCTCGGCTGCGGCGGCGGCGAGGCCGCGGGCCGGGCACGCGCCCTCGCGGCGACGGACCCGCAGGAGCTCGGCGACTGGCTGGCCGGCCTGTTCGCCCTCGCCCGCGACGAGATCACCGGCCTCGGCGGCACGGTCGACGGCGACCCGCCGGCAGCCACCCTGCTCGACACCCTCGACGAGATCGTCACCGCCATGACCGGCGACGACTTCCTCACCGGCCTGCCCGCCCTGCGGCAGGCCTTCGCCTGGTTCCCGCCGCGCGAACGCGAACGGATCGCCGAACGCCTGCTGGAGCGGCGCAACCGCCGCGGCTCGGCCCGCTCGCTGCTGCGCACCTCGGCCGACCCGCTGGACCTGGCCCGCGCGCGGGCCCTGGAGGAGAACGTGATCCGACTGCTCGACAGGTCCGGCCTGCGCAACGGCCCCGGTGTTCGCGACGGTTCCGCTCCGCGCGCCGGGCAGGCGCAGCGATGACCGGCACCGGGCACGGGGCCGCGGCCGGCGCGGGGACGGGCGGGGCCGTCGGCCCGACCGCCGACGAGGGGCTGGAGCGCTGGCGGCTGATCCTCGGCGCGCCCGCCGAACGCGCCACCGGCCCGCTCGGCCGGGACGCCGCCGCACGGGACGCGGCGCTCGAATGGCTCTACGGCCGCGACGCCGACCTGGAGCGGCGCGGCGTCCGGAGCGGCCCGTCCGGCACGCGGACCGGCGGCGACGGCCCCTCCCGGGTCACCGCCGTCGACTGGCTGGACGACGTCCACCGGCTCTTCCCCAAGGAGACCGTCGAACGGCTGGAGCGGGACGCCGTGGAACGGTACGGGATCGACGAGATCGTCACCGACCCCGACGTGCTCGCCCGGGTCGAGCCCAGCGCCACCCTGCTGCGCGCCGTCCTGCGCACCAAGCACCTGATGAACCCCGAGGTGCTCGCCATGGCCCGGCGCATCGTCGAGGCGGTGGTCCGCGATCTGATGGACCGGCTCCGCCCCGAGCTGCGCCGCGCCTTCACCGGCGCCCGGTCGCGCCGCCCCAGCCGCCTGCCGTCGGCCCGCGACTTCGACTTCCGGGCCACCATCAGGGCCAACCTGGCGCACTACCTGCCGGAGCAGCGCCGGGTGCTGATCGAGCGTCCGCACTTCCACTCGCGGACCCGGCGGCACCTGGAGCAGTGGCAACTGATCCTGCTCGTCGACCAGTCGGGCTCGATGGTCGACTCGGTGATCCACTCCGCCGTCACCGCCGCCTGCCTGTGGAGCCTGCCCGGCCTGCGCACCCACCTGATCGCCTTCGACACCGCGGTGGTCGACCTGACCTCGGAGGTCGCCGACCCGGTCGAGCTGCTGATGGGAGTCCAGCTCGGCGGCGGAACCGACATCGCCCGCGCCGTCGACCACGCGGCCGCGCTGGTCGACAACCCGCGCCGCAGCATCGTGGCGGTGGTCTCCGACTTCTACGAGGGCGGCGACCCGTACCGGCTGGTCCGCACCGTCCGGGGCCTGGTCGCACAGGGCACGACCGTCCTCGCCCTGGCCGCACTCGACGAGGAGGCCGACCCGGTCTACGACCGCGAGCTCGCGGGGAGGCTCGCCGAGGCCGGCGCCCACGTGGGCGCGATGACACCGGGCCGGCTCGCCGAGTTCGTCGCCGAGAAGGTGGGCCGGTGACCGCCGACGCCACCCTCGCGGGCGCACCGCCGCGGGAGGACCTGCTCGCCCTCACCGCGGACACGCTCGCCGCACTCGCCAACCGCGGCCTGGTCAAGCGCGCCGCCAAGGACCTGGACGCCGGGGCCGGGCCCCGGGTCGAACTCGCGGCCGACGGCGGCGTCCTCGGTACCTTCCCGGACGGCAGCCGCACCCGTCTCCCGGCCGGAGCCGGCCCGGACGCCGCCGAGTGCAGCTGCGCCGCGGCCGGCACCTGCCGGCACCGGATCGGGCTGGTGCTGGCCTACCAACAGGCCCACCGGGAAGCCGTTCAGGAGGAGGAGGCGGCCGGCCCGCCCTTCGCCGACTGGTCACCGGGCGGGTTCGACGACGCCCGGCTCGAGGCCGGACTCGGCGGGCCCGCCCTCGCCGCCGCCCGCCGTGTCCTCGCCCGCGGCTACACGGCGACCGTGCATCCCGCCCGCGAGGCGCAGCCCGTCCCCTGGGTCGAACTGGCGACCTGCACCGTGCGCTTCCCCGTCCCGCACGAGCTCGGCTACGCCCTGACCGACGCCGCCGCGGCGCAGCGCGGGGAGACCGTCGCCCTCGCGGTCTGGGCCTTCCGCACGGCCGACGCGGACGGCGGAGAGACCCTTGCGGCGGGCCGCCGGGTGTCGGTCGGCGGCCCCGCCCCCGCCGGGCCCGGCCGCGACACCGACCCCTCCGGCCTCGACGAGGCCCTGGCCCTCGCCGACGAGCTGCTGCTGGACGGCGTCGCCCACACCACGCCCGTGTTCGCCGCACAGCTGGACCGCACCGGCGCAGCCCTGTCCCGGGCCGCGCTGCACTGGCCCGCGGCGGTCCTCACCGACCTGCGCGGCCAGGTCGACTCCTACGCGGCACGCGACACCCGGTACGAGGCGGCGCAGGTCGCCGCTCTGGTCGCCGAACTCCACGCCCGGCACCGGGCCGGGGCACTCGACCGGCCCGGCGTGCTCGGCACCCAGGAGCCGGCCGAGACCCCGCTGCGCCGCGTCCGGCTGGTCGCGCTCGGCTGCCGGATCTCCGGCCGGACACCGGCCGAACGCTCGGCCGAGCTGTACCTCGCCCAGCCGGACACCGGGATCGCCCTGGTGCTGCGCAAGCGCTGGGACCTGGCGGACGGCCAGTCCCTCACCGGCGCCGACCTGGCCGCCCGGCGCCTGCTCGGCTCCCCGCTGCGGGCCCTGGCCGGGGCCAACATCGTCAGCGAGTCCATCTCCCGCAGCCCCGGCCGGACGGTCGCCATCGGCCGCGGACGGGTGGCCGCCACGAGCGTCACCCCGGTCGGCTCCGCCTGGGCCGACCTGCCCGGGACGCTCCTCGTCCGCGACATCGCCGCACACCTGGGCGACCGGGACGACCGGCCGCCACGGCTGATCCGGCCGCGGGTGGAGGCCGACACCGCCCGCGTGCTGGCGGTCTCCTCCGTCGGCCCCGTCGGCTACGACGCCGCCCGGCAGCGGCTGGAGGCGGTCATCCACGACCCGTCCGGCGGGAGCGCACTCGTCCTTGCCCACCACGACCCGGTCTGCCCGGGGCGGCTGGACGCCCTCGCCGACGCGCTCGGCGGCGGGCGGGTCCGCTTCGTCAGCGGCCTGCTGCGGCGGGAGGGCGGCCGCCCGGTGCTCGACCCGCTCGCCGTCCTCACCGCTGACGGGCTCGTCCTCCCCGACCTGGCGGCCGACACCGGCACCCGCGCCCTCGCGCCCGCCGGCGTTCGCACCGCGGACCCGATCACCCGCGCCCTGGAGTCCGCCTTCTCCGCCCTCGCCGATCTCGTCCAGACGGGCCTGCGGGGGTGCGGCCGCACCGGCCACGACCGCCTCACCTCGGCCGCCGCGGACCTGCACCGCACCGGCCTGCACACCGCCGCCGGACTGGTCCGGACCGTCGCCACCACCCTCGGCACCGACACCCCGGCCGCAGCCGTCACCCCGTGGACGGACGCAGCCGTCCACCTCCTCGTCGCCCTCGACCTCCACCGGGAGACGGCCACGCCGTGACGGGCGCTCCTTGCGGGCCACCCGGTCAGTACGTGCCGGTGACGTAGCGGGCGGAGGCGCCCTGGAGGTACAGCTCCAGGATGTCGCCTTTACCGACTCTCGATGTGTGCGGGTGGACTCTGAACTGAGGCGATGTGTCGCGTAGATGTCCGTGACGGTTTTGAGCCGCACATCAAAGCAGCGGCTTTGCACGTCGACGGGTCGCTCACCAACGGTTGATCCGGGCGACCCCAACCTCGCTCACATTCGGCAGGGGCCGAGCGTCACGCCGACGGCCGGGTGAGTTTGGTGGCCACGGCGTCGAGGACCCAGTCCAGGCCGGTTGCGAAGGATGTATCGGCGTCCACGTCCGTGCCGTCGTACACGACCTTGGCCAGCGCCGGGAAGCGGCCCGTGGCCAACATTCTCGTCACATGCGGGCCGCGGGTGCGCTGCCAGTCGTGCTTGGACAGGCCCGTGGCGCGCTCGGCCCGCAGGTTCGCGATCTCGCGCCTGATCGCGCCGATGAAGTAGGCGCTGACAGTCTCCACGGCGCGCAGGACGGTGTCGACATCGGCGAGGCCGTCGAGGGTGGCCAGCGTGGCCTCGGTCACGGCGAGGCCGTTCGGACCCAGGGCCGGGCGACCGCCGAGCAGGTCGGCCAGCCATTCGTGACGGAGAGCGGCCTGCCTGGTGCGCTGGGCGAGGACGCGCAACGCCTCCCGCCAGTCACCTGGCTGCTCCTCGGGGAGAATCTCGGCGTACACCTCGTCCACCATGAGGTCGAACAACTCCTCCTTGGTGGAGATGTATCGGTACAGCCTCATAGGACCGGCATCCAGGCGCGCGGCGACCTTGCGCAACGACACTGCCTCCAGCCCGCCCTCGTCGGCCAGCGCGATGGCGGCGGCGACGATCCGCTCCCGGTCGAGCGGCACGGGTTGAGTCGGCGGCTCCGGCCGGTCCCACACAGTCATAGTGACATCGTACCGTTGCGATGTATCGTAATGAGCCAATACAGTGTATCGACATGAGACATCGCATCGCAGTGGTCGGGAGCGGCCCTGCCGGCCTTACCTTCGCCCGTGTCCTGCAACGCCATGACCACCCCGTCACCGTCTTCGAACGCGATCCCGCCCCCGACGCACGCCCCCCGGGCGGCACGCTGGACCTGCACGAGGGGATGGGCCAGCTCGCACTGGACAAGGCGGGGCTGCTGGCCGAGTTCCAGGCGCTGTCCCGTCCCGAGGGGCAGGCCATGCGCATCCTGGACACGGCCGGGACCGTCCTGCGTGACTGGCGACCCCGCCCGGATGACCGAGCGAATCCCGAGATCGACCGTGGGCAACTCCGTGACCTGCTGCTCGGCCCTCTCGACGTCCGGTGGGGGCAGGGCGTGACGCA
Source organism: Kitasatospora sp. NPDC051914 (assembly GCF_040680995.1). Classification (NCBI taxonomy): domain Bacteria; kingdom Bacillati; phylum Actinomycetota; class Actinomycetes; order Kitasatosporales; family Streptomycetaceae; genus Kitasatospora; species Kitasatospora sp. NPDC051914. Next base: position 111,628 of record NZ_JBFAXX010000018.1, on the reverse strand, counting down.
GGTGGTGCCGGGAACCCGGGACGGTGCACTGGTCCACTTCGCGGACGGGCGACAGGAGACGTTCGACCTCGTGGTCGGCGCGGACGGCGCCTGGTCCCGGACCCGCCCGGCAGTCTCGCCGGTGACGCCGCACTACACCGGCGTCACCTATGTCGAGACCTCCCTCGACGACGTCGACGCCCGTCACCCCGACCTCGCACGGTTGATCGGCGACGGTTCCGTGGCTGTGTACGGCGTGAACCGCGCCCTCGTCGCCCAGCGCAACGGCGGCGGCCACGTCAAGGTGTACGCCCAGTTCCGCGCGCCGCTGGACTGGCACACGAACCTGGACCTGGCCGACGTCGAGGCCGTGCGATCGAGCCTGCTGGCTCTGTTTGACGGCTGGGCCGCTCCCGTCCTCGACCTCCTCCGCCACGGCATCGCGTTCGTCCACCGCCCCCTCTACGTCCTGCCCGTGTCCCACACCTGGACCCACGTCCCCGGGGTGACGCTACTGGGCGACGCCGCCCACCTGATGCCCCCGTTGGGGGCGGGCGCGAACCTCGCGATGCTGGAAGGCGCCGAACTCGCCGAGGCCATCACTACCTGCCCTGGAGATCTGGACGAGGCCGTCCGCGCCTTCGAGGAACAGATGTGGGCACGGGCCGGCAGGTGGGCGAAAATCACGACGGCCGGTCTGGAACGCCTCGTGAGCCCGGACCCCACAGAAGCCCTCGCCCTCTTCGACCAAGTCCAGCCATCCTGACTGCCAAGCGCAAGAGCACCGGCACCGGCTCGCCACGGCTTCACGGGTCAGTACGGCACCGCGCCGGTCCGGTCCTGGGTACGTCCGGAGGGCCGCCAGCTCCCCGGGGTGGGCGGCCTTGAGGCGGTTCGGGTACGACCGGACGTTGTCCACGCTCTCGTGCCCGGTGAGGGCCCGCTCCATGACGTTGCGGAAGAAGGCGCAGAAGACCCCGATGAAGGCCGGCCCCGCCCGGTCGAGGTCGTCCTGGACCTGCCCGGCCCGCTTGCCTTCGACGAGGATGCCGTGCAGCGCCCGGTGTGCGGCCCTGGCCGCGTCCCAGCCCTGCTCGTCGTCGTTCGTTCCCATGGTTCCTTCGTTCCTTTCGTCAGCGGCGGCAGGAGGCCGCGAGGGCCAGCAGGACGACGGCGACGACCACGAGCCGGAGGCAGCCGAGGCCTCCCCCGGGGTCCTTCCGGTCGACCTCCACGTGGCCGCCGGGCGGGATGCCGGGGTGCTTGCGGCGGTAGTGCTCGACCTGCTGCCGCTCGCCCTCGGACTCGCCGAGCCAGGCCGTCCTGAATCCGCACTCGCCGCACCAGTAGCGGTAGGCCATGTCCTCTCCTCACGGGTTGCCCGACGGAACGCGCCGCCCGGCAAGATCCGTGAGACACGCCCCGGCACCGATGCTGCTGTTCACCCTGGTCGGAGCACAGGCCATGGCACCGGCCATATATGACCGACCGTCAGGGTAGGCTCGTCCGCGGTTCGGCCTACCCGGGAGTAGTAGAGGGAGTGCAGTGACGGATGAACTCGGGCCGCTGCTGCGCCGCTTGCGCACGCAGGCGGGGCTGACGCAGGAGCTCCTGGCGGAGCGGTCCGGGGTGAGCGTCCGTACGATCCGCAGACTGGAGACCGGCAAGGCCACCGACCACCGGCTCGGCACGGTGAACCTGCTGGCGGACGCCCTGGAGGTGGGCCCCGAGGACCGCCGGCTGCTGGCGGCCACGCTCGGCCGGGCCGGGAGTGCGCCGGCCGCCCTGCCGGCCCCCAGACCGCCCGGCCCGCCGCCGGTGCGCGGCGCACTCGCCGACGCCGCGGACGAGTTGGCGCGGGAGGTGCGGCGCCGCTGGCGGCGCGAGGAGGAGCAGCGTCGGGTCCACGACCCCTTCCCGCTCCCGGTGCGCTGGCGGGAGGCGCCGCCGGATCTGACGGACCACTCGGAGAACGTCCAGCGGCTCGAACCGGGCGCCACGGCGGACCGGGTGGACCTGAGCGGTGATCTGCGCAGTGCCGCCGAGGTCTACCGGAGGATCTCCTCCGGCCGGCTGGTGGTGCTCGGCCGGGCCGGCTCGGGCAAGTCGATCCTGACGATCAGGTTCGCCCTGGACTTCCTGGAGACCCGGACCGGTGCCGACCGGGTGCCGGTGATCTTCAGCCTCGGCTCCTGGGACCCGACCACGACGGTGCTGCGGGACTGGCTGGTCGGCCGGCTGCTGCGCGACCACCCGCACCTGGCCCGCCGGGTCCCCAGCGGGGCGACCCTGGCCGCCGCACTCGTCGACGCCGACCTCGTGCTGCCCGTCCTGGACGGCTTCGACGAGATCGCGGAGGGGCTGCGGTGCGAGGCGCTGGAGGCGCTCAACTCCACCTCGCTGCCGCTCGTCCTGACCAGCCGCCGCGGCGAGTTCGCCGAGGCCGTGCGGGCGGCGGGCACACCGCTGGTGTGGGCGGCCGGGATCGAGCTCGCCGACCTCACCCTGGACGACCTCGCGGACTACCTGCCGCGGACCGCCCGGCCGGCCGCCCAGGCCGACGGCGGCGGCCCGGCCGGCGCGGTGTGGGAGGACGTCCTGGCGGAGCTGCGGGCCGGGGAGAGCCCGGCGAGCAGGCACCTGGCCGAGGTGCTGAGCACCCCGCTGATGGTCATCCTGGCCCGCACCATGTACAGCGACGCACGCGACCGGAGCCCGGCGGAGTTGCTGGACGGCGCAAGGTTCCCCACCGCGCACTCCCTGGAGGACCACCTGCTGGCGGGCTTCGTGCCGACGGTCTACCGGCGGCGCGCCGCCGAGCAGTCCGCCGACGGCCGGCCCGGCGGGCCGCAGAACCGGGACCCGGACTCCGCCCGGCGCTGGCTCGGATTCCTCGCCCACCACCTGGTGCGGCTCGACCGCGACCAGCAGGACCTCGCCTGGTGGCAGCTCTCCGCCGCACTGCGGCGGCCGACGCGCACGGCGGCGGTCGTCCTGGCCACCGCACTGTGCGTCGCCGGCGCCGACTGGGCGGTCACCCTGCTCATCACCCCCACCGGCCTCGGCGAGGCCCTGCTGCAGGGGGCGCTGATGGGCCCGGCCGCCGGCCTGGCCTTCGGCTCGGTGTACGCCGTCCTGGCCGCGTCCGGCGGCCGGTCGTTCGAGCCGGCCCGGTTCCGGCTGCGGCTGCCGAGAGCCCGCAACAGCATGGGCCGCGGGCCCGTGCGCACCTTCGTGGGCCGGTTCGGCAGCGGGATGCTCGGCGGTTCCGTGATGGGCATCGGCTGCGCATGCGCCCTCACCCTCGAACGGGCCGTCTACACGGGCCTGCCGCTGACGAACGTGTACGTGCTCCAGGGCACGCTCATCAACATGCTCGCCTTCGGGCTGATCTTCGGCTCGGCCGCCGGACTGGTCTTCGGGCTCGTGGCCGTCCTCGAGGCGCCGCTGGACGTCGCCTCCGCGGCCACCCCGACCGGCCTGCTCTCCTCGAACCGGGCGACGGCCGCCCGGCAACTCGCCGTCCTGGCACCGCTGCTCGTCGTGACGATCGCCGTCGGCGGGTACCTGATCGTCGGCCTGCTGCGCGGCTTCCTCGGGCCGATGTCCTGGGGGCTCACGGACGGGCTCCTGATCGGCGCGGTCGGCGGGATCGGCGGCGCCCTGTCGTACGTCCTCTCCTTCACCGCCTGGGGGCAGTGGGTGGTGCTGTCCCGGGTCTGGCTGCCGCTGACCGGCAAACTGCCCTGGGACACGGCCGCTTTCCTGGACGACGCGTACCGCCGGGGAGTGCTGCGCCAGACCGGCGCCGTCTACCAGTTCCGGCACGTCCGGCTGCAGCACCACCTGGCGCACTCCTACCGGCAGCAGCAGGCGGAGTACGCGCCGGCGCGGTTCGCCGACTCCGGTGCGGGGCCTGCGGACCGCGCCGGGTCCGCGAACCGCGGCGGGGCGGCGGAGGACCGGGCCGACCGGAGCTGACCGGCCAGCCCGGGTGCCTTCCGTCAGGCGGCGGCCGGGAGCCAGACGGTGCCGTTGCCGCCGGTGTTGCCGAGGGTCTGCGTCATGATGCTGCCCTCCTGCCAGTAGAGCGGGTGCTGCTTGAGGAAGCCGCCGAACGACTCCAGCGAGGTCGCGTCGCACACCCCGTCGGTACGGATGCAGAAGCGCTGCACCGGGACGCCCGGGAACTCCGCCGGGCCGGTGCCCGGGGACACCGCGACCGCGGGCAGGTAGACCCCGCGCGGGACCAGGTGCCAGAAGCCGGTGCCGGGCTGCAGCGGGTCGGCGTAGAGCATCCCGTCGACCTGCGACCGGGGGACGGCGGTGGCGTTGTCGGCAACCGCCTGGAGCAGCAGGTCGCCGACCCAGGCACCCTGCGAGTACCCGGCGATCGTGAAGTGGCCCGCGGGGTCGGCACGGTAGGCGTTCTCGAGCGCGGCGAGCGCGTTCCGGAAGCCCTGGTCGACGCTGTCGCCGAAGCTCGCCGCGAACGGCGCCGGCATCTCGTTGTGGCTGCCGACGAACGGGCCGCCGCTGGCCGGGTAGCAGACCGGGATCGGGATGCCGCCGTTCAGGTGCTGGTTCGCGAAGTAGAAGGTGGAGGTGCAGCCGGGCGCCTCCATCGTCGCGCCGGTGCCGCCGATCTCGATGTAGTAGTGGTGCACGGGCTCGGCCTGCGCTGCGGTCGGGACGGCCGCGGCGGCGGCGAACGCCAGCGCGGTCGCACCGACGACGGCCTTGCAACGGCGGACGAACTTGCTCGCACGCGAGTCGGACATGCTGGTACTCCCCTGGTTCGGCATGGGTGGCCCTCGTCCGGGCCGACTGATCCGGTGCATCGTCAGCACGGTGCGACGACGCGGCGTCGGCTGCTTCCGACGCGTCACATCGTGCTGTCGGCGGACGGTCAGCAGCCAGGACACCGACCGGCCGAATACGACCGGTCACCCGTTTCCCCAGGTCAGGCGCCTGCGAAGACCGCCTGTCGGCGGGGATCAGACGAGGCCGAGCAGACGGGGGACCACCGCGGCCGAGGTGCCGAGCACGCCGAACCAGCCGGGATCGATGAGGCTCAGCACGAAGACGACCGGGCATCCGAGGAACAGGACGGACGGCCCCAGGGCCACGAGCCAGCCCGGCTCCTCCCGGTCCACGCTCATCACCGAGTAGGCGACCACGGCGGGCAGCCCGGCCAGCACCAGGGCCGGCAGGGCGACCACGGCGTAGACGACCAGTTTCCAGACCGCCGGGCCGGGCTCCGCCTGGTAGGCGTGGGTGAATCCGGAGGTCACCCAGACCGTCACCGCCGGGAGGAACAGCAGCAGCAGGGCTCCCACCACCGACCGCGGCCGGGACATCGCGGGCTTGCGGGGCTTCTCGTCGGTCTCCGGTGCAGTCTCCGCAGGCGGCGGGGAGTCGGCGGACTCCGCGGGCGTTTCCTGCTCCGCCGGTTCCGCCGGTTCCGCCGGCGGCGTCTGCACGGCAACCGCGCCGCGGCCAGTGGCGTCCCGGGTCGTGGCCTGGGCCGGCCCGCGCCGGTCCCGGTCGGGGTCCACGGCGGTCGGGATCGGCACCGCCTCGCGCGGGCCGCCGTCCACGGCGGTGGGGACCGGCTCGACAACCGCCGGGCCCGGCTCCGCGGTGCGCGGCCTCGGGGGTGCAACGGCCATCGCACGCAGGCGGTCGGCGACTTCGGCAGCAGTGGTCGGCCGGTGCTCGGGCTTCTTGGCGAGCAGGTCGGCGACGAGCAGGTCGAGGGTGGCGGACACGCCTGGGCGGTGGGCGCTGGGCGGCGCAGCCACCCGCCCGATGTGGGCGAACATCAGCGCAGCCGCGTCCAGGTCACCGAACGGGGAGCGCCCGGTGAGCAGTTCGTGAAGCACGCAGCCCAGCGCGTACAGGTCGGCCCGGCCGTCGCCGGCCTTGCCCTCCAGCCGCTCGGGAGGCATGTAGGCGGGGGTGCCGATGATGCGACTGGCCTTGGTCACGGTCGACAGGTAGCGGGCGATGCCGAAGTCGAGGATCTTCACCGAACCGGCCGTGGTCAGCATCAGGTTGGCGGGCTTGAGGTCCCGGTGCACGACCCCGGCGGCGTGGGCGACGGCGAGCGCGTCCGCGACCTGGGTGGCCCACTCGACGGCGACGGCCGGTTCGGGCGGGCCGTCCTGGCGCAGCACCGTTCCCAGGTCGCGTCCGGCCAGCAGCTCCATGACGAGGAACGGCGTGCCGTCGGTGTCGGTCCCCAGGTCGAAGATGGTGACCACGCCCGGGTGGTTGAGCCCGCCGGCGGTGCGCGCCTCGCGGAAGAACAGCTCCTCCGCGGAGTCGGCGTCGCGCTGGGGGTGCAGCAGCTTGACGGCCACGCGGCGCCGGATCAGGTGGTCACGGGCCGCCCACACCTCGCCCATGCCGCCCCGGCCCAGCAACTCCTCCAGCTCGTACCGGTCCGACAGCATCCGGCCCGCCATCCGTCCCCCTCCTTCGGAGCAACTCCCGCCCCGGGCACCCCGTTGCGACCAGCCGCATCCTAGGGCGTGTCCGACGATTCCCGCCGGGCGTGCGGTGCGGTGCAGCGCTGTCGCACGGGCGCGGTGACGACCGGTCACATCCGGCCGGTGCCGTGTCCTGTCCGCCCGGACGTCCGGCGGGAAGCGTGGCACTGCACCGCACGGCCCCGTCCGGTGCGCACCGCGCCGAACCGTCAAGGGGAGATCATGACCGGACAGGACAGCCGCACGGACGACCAAGGCCGGTTGCCGACCGCCGTCGACGAGGCCGCGGCCCGCGCGGGCCTGGGTGCCCGGCGCGCGGTGTACCCGGGAGCGCAGTCGCAGTCGGGTTCCGTCGGCTGCGCCGCGGCCGCCGTCCTCGTCCTGGGCGGCATCGCGCTCGCCCTGTCCCTGACCGCGGGGACGGCCATGGCGGTGCTGCCGCTGGGGTTGCTCGTGCTGTGCCTGATCGGCATCCCGCTGGAGCGGTCGACGGCCAGGAAGAACAGCGGTGTTCGGCTCGACCTCTACGACCGCGGCCTCACCGCCGTGGTGAAGGGCCGGATCCACGCCGCCCGTTACGAGAGCACGTCCGTCCTCCAGAACACCGTGCGGCACACCGGAGTCGGCGGATACACGTCGTACGAGTACACGCTCACGGACGTCGCGGGCGGGAAGGTCGTTCTGCGCGGCCGGGCGGACGGCGTGGGCGAGGTCGCGGAGCCGGGGAGGTTCACCGACCCGCGCGAGTGGGGGCCGGCCGTCCAGGACGCGGTCACCCGCGCCCGACTCCCCGCAGCGATCGCCGCACTGGCCTCCGACGGAAGGCACGAGGTCGGGTCGGCGCGCGAGTCGGCACGGTGGCAGGAGATCCAGGAGATCAAGGTGTTCGACGGTGTCATCAGGCTGAAGGTCGCCGGACGGTGGCGCGCGCTCACCAGTGCCGCGGTGAGCACGACGCCGAACGTCTTCGTCTTCCTCGCCCTCGCCGAACGCCTCCGCGAGCACGCGCACGGTCCGACCGCCTGAGCCGGGTTCCGGCCCGCAGGCGGTCGTTCGTGGTCCGCCCGACCCCTGCCGCCGCAGGCCTGTGCAATGTTACCGTCGCACCGTGTCCAAGAGTGAGATCGACCAGCTGACCACCGAGTTCTTCGGCGCCTTCGACAACCGTGACGGCAAGCCCGCCGACGTGGCCCGGCTGCGCCGCCTGATGCTTCCCGGCGGCGTGATCGTCAGCACCAACCCGCAGTTCACGGCATACACCGTCGAGGAGTTCATCGAGCCGCGGGTGCGGCTGCTCTCCGAGGGCCGCCTGGTCGAGTTCTCCGAGTGGGAGACCTCCGAGCGGACGGAGATCGTCGGCGGCGTCGCCTCGCGGTTCGGCGAGTACCGCAAGTCCGGAGTCCTGGACGGCGTCCCGTTCGAGGGCGGCGGCACCAAGACCATCCAGTTCGTCCGCACCCCCGACGGATGGCGGATCACGGCCTTCGCCTGGCACGACGAGCTCTGACCGGGCCGTCCACACCACCGGCGCCGGACGCGTACCCCGCGCGTACCGGACGGTCGACATCCCGGCACTGCAGGTCCAGGCCGCGAAGCTCCGCCAGGAGGCCAAGCGCCTGCGCAGCCGGGGCCACTTCCGCGAGGCCAACGCCGTGGACGCCCGCGCGGCCGCCATCGAGGCGCAGATCAAGCGCCGGCTCGACTGCGAGCACAGCGTCCGCTGCTGACCGGTGCCCGGTGAACCCCGCGGCGCGACGCTCCGGTGTCCCGCCGCGGGGTTCTCGCCGCTTCAGGCCCGGCGTCCGCGTACCGCCGCAGCCCCCCGCGGACGGCCTGCCGGGGCGGCTCGCCGGCGGTAGACCAGGTACGGGCGGACCAGGTAGCCGACGGGGGCGCTCCACACGTGCACCAGGCGGGTGAACGGCCAGGCGGCGAAGAGCAGGCAGGCCGAGAGCGCGTGCAGCTGGAACAGCAGGGGGGCGCCCGCCATCGCCTCGGGCTGGGGGTGGAACGTGAACACGCCGCGGAACCAGACCGAGACGGTGGACCGGTAGTCGTAGCCGTCGCCGGCGACGTTGTGCACCGCGGTGGCCAGGAAGCCGAGCAGTACGGTCGCCGAGAGCAGCGGGAAGAGCAGCTTGTCGCTCCGGTCGGTGGTGAGCCGGATGCGCCGGGTGAGCAGCCGGCGGGCGCACAGCATGCCCAGTCCGGCGATCATGGCCACACCGGCCGCCGTGCCGAGCGAGACGGCCGTCAGGTGGTAGGCGTGCTCGGAGATCCCGGCCGCCTCCGTCCACGAGGCCGGCACGGCCAGGCCCACGACGTGGCCGCCGATCACCGCGAAGGCGCCCAGGTGGAACAGCGGACTGCCCCAGCGCAGCCAACGGTGCTCCAGGAGTTGGCTGGTGCGCGAGGTCCAGCCGAACTGGTCCTGGCGGTAGCGCCAGACGTGCCCCACCACGAAGACCGCGAGGCAGATGTACGGGAGGGCGACCCACAGCAGCAGGTCGGCACCGCCCACGGCGGCGGCGAGCGGGGTTCCTGCGGGGCTCATCGGTCGTCCTCCCGGGTCCGGGTCGGCAACAGCGGAATCAGCGTCGGAGCGGCGGGCTCGGGCGGAACGAAGGTCTGCGGCGGCGCGAACAGGTGACCGCCGTACGGTTCGAGACCGACCTCCTCGGCCGGCGGGCCTGCGGCGGCGAGTTCCGCCACGGCCTCCAGATCGGCGGCGGTCGGCGGCGGGAGGAGGGTGAGCAGCGCGGCGAGCAGGTGCCGGTAGGGGGACGCCACGTCGGCCAGGGAGTGCCGGATCAGCTCCAGCCCGCGCCGGTGCTGGCGCAGCGGCGCTTCGCCGTTGCCCGGGCCCTCGAGTGCGGCGTACTCGAGGACGACCGGGAGGTGGTCGGGGAGTTCGGCGGCGTCGGGCTCCCAGCCGGCGGCGCGGTAGCGCTGGGCGAGGGCGAGCAGGGCCGTGCCGCGGCGGCGGGTGTCGCCGTGCAGGTAGTAGGTCAGGTAGAGGCTGCTCCTGCGGCGCAGGTCGAAGACCTCGACGTAGTGGCGTTCCAGGGCGTCGGGGGGCTGCTCGGCGAACCAGGCGGTGAAGGCGGCGAGTTCGGCGGCGGCCGGGGAGGGCTGCAGTGCCTCGACGGTGGCGGCCAACGCCTGTCGCGCCCCGGCCAGTTCGGTGTCCGGGTACTGGAGCAGCAGGGAGAGCAGGCGCAGGACGAGCACGCGCTGCGCGGTCTCCTGCGGTGTGCCGACCGGACAGGTCCGGCGGGCCCGGGGGCGGATGCCGATGTGCGGTGCGTTCATGCCCCTACTCCCCCGTCCTGCGGCGCAGGGTGGGGAGGCCGAGCATCACCCGGCCGTCCCGGTCGCCGGAGACCTCGACCGGGCACCGGTCCTCGATCCCGGCGAGGGCTGCGGCGTCCTCCTTGTGCGCGGCGGGCACGACGTACCGGTCGGAGTACTTGGCGACGGCGAGCAGCCGGTGCAGGTCCTCCGCCTCGCGGGCGGTGAGCCCGACCGCCTTCAGCGCGCTCTCGTCGCCCGCCTCGCCGAGGGTGCGCTCACGCATGTAGGAGCGCAGCGCGGTGAGCTTCATCAGCACGCCGGCCACCACGTCGGTGTCCCCGGCGCTGAACAGCTCCGCCAGGTACTCCAGCGGGATGCGCAGCCGGGTAACGGCGGCGAAGACGTGGTCGGGGTCGTCCTGGTTGCCGCCCGCCGAGTCCACCGCGTCGAGCACCGGGGAGAGCGGGGGGACGTACCAGACCATCGGCAGGGTGCGGTACTCCGGGTGCAGCGGCAGCGCCACCTTGTAGGTGGAGACCAGTGCGTGCACGGGGGAGCGCCGGGCGGCCTCCATCCAATCCTCGGGTATGCCCGACTCCCGCGCCGCCGCGATCACTTCGGGGTCGTGCGGGTCGAGGAAGACCCCGCGCTGGGCGTCCAGCAGGTCCTTCTCGTCGGGGGTGGCCGCGGCCTCGCCGACGCGGTCGGCGTCGTACAGCAGGAGTCCCAGGTAGCGCAGCCGGCCGACGCAGGTCTCGGAGCAGACGGTGGGCTGGCCGGCCTCGATCCGCGGGAAGCAGAAGGTGCACTTCTCGGCCTTGCCGGTGGCGTGGTTGACGTACACCTTCTTGTACGGGCACGCCGTCACGCACATCCGCCAGCCGCGGCAGCGGTCCTGGTCCACCAGGACGATGCCGTCCTCGACCCGCTTGTACATCGCGCCGGACGGGCAGGCCGACACGCAGGCCGGGTTGAGGCAGTGCTCGCACAGCCGGGGCAGGTGGAAGAGGAAGGTCTGCTCGAACTCGAACTTCACCTTCTCGGCCCACTCGCCGGTCAGGTTGGGGTCACCGCCCGCGTGCTCGGGCGCGCCGCCCAGGCCGTCCTCCCAGTTGGCGCCCCAGGTGATCGCCGTCGGCTCCCCGGTGAGGACCGAGCGCGGGCGGGCGACCGGGACGTCGCGCCCGGCCGGGGCGCTGACGAGGTTGTCGTAGTCGTAGGTGACCGGCTCGTAGTAGTCCTCGATGGACGGCAGGTCGGGGTTGGAGAACAGCGACAGCAGCCGCTTGACGCGTCCGCCCGAGCGCAGGACGAGCCGCCCGCGCGCGTCGAGCATCCAGCCGCCCTTCCACTTCTCCTGGTCCTCGTAGCGGCGCGGGTAGCCGACGCCGGGCTTGGTCTCGACGTTGTTGAACCAGGCGTACTCGACACCGGTGCGGTTGGTCCACGTCTGCTTGCAGGTGACCGAGCAGGTGTGGCAGCCGATGCACTTGTCGAGGTTCATCACCATCGCGATCTGGGCCATCACCCGTCCGACGGCGGCTCCGCCGCGGGGTCCGACAGTGGCTTCACCAGGGGGCATATCAGTACTCCACGTCCTGCGAGCGACGCCGGATGACGGTGACCTCGTCGCGCTGGTTTCCGGTCGGGCCGTAGTAGTTGAAGGCGTAGGTGAACTGTGCGTAGCCGCCGGCGAGATGGGTGGGCTTGAGCAGCAGCCTGGTCAGGGAGTTGTGGATGCCGCCGCGCCTGCCGCTGACCTCCGTCTTCGGCACGTTCACGTTGCGGTCCTGGGCGTGGTACATGTACACCGTGCCCTCGGGCATCCGGTGGGTGACCACTGCTCGCGCGGCGACGACGCCGTTGCGGTTGTACGCCTCGATCCAGTCGTTGTCCTTCACACCGATCTTCTCGGCGTCGCCGGTGGACATCCAGATGACCGGACCGCCGCGGGACAGGTCGAGCATGTACTTGTTGTCCTGGTAGTTCGAGTGGATGGACCACTTGGAGTGCGGGGTGAGGTAGCGGACGGTGACCTCGGCCCGGCCGTCGCCCAGGTGCTCGTCGCCGTAGTGCCGGGGCGAGTTCAGCGGGGGCCGGTAGACGGGCAGTTGCTCGCCGACCTCGGACACCCAGTCGTGCTGGACGAAGAAGTGCTGCCGGCCGGTGAGGGTGTGCCAGGGCTTCTTGTGCTCGGTGTTGATGACGAACGGTGAGTAGCGCCGCCCGCCGGTCTCCGAGCCCGACCACTCGTACGACGTCAGCACCGCGCGGGGCTGGGTGCGGGTGTCGGCGAACGTGATCCGCTCCGCCTCGCGTTCGGCGGCGAGCTCGACCAGGCCCTCGCTGCCGGTCTGCTTCTCGAGCACCCGGAAGCCCTCGGCGGCCAGACGTCCGTTGGTGGTGCCGGACAGGGCGAGGACCGCCTCGCACATGTGGCTCGCGGTGGCGAGCGAGGGCCGTCCGGCGGCGATCCCGTCCCTGACGGTGCCGTTGCGGTGCCGGAGTTCGTCGATCTCCTTGTCAGGGACGACGGTGACGCCCTTGGTGGTGGTGCCCAGGGTGTCGAGCAGCGGGCCCACGGCGCGCATCTTCTGGGCGATCGCGGTGTAGTCCCGCTCGACGACCGCCAGCTTCGGCATGGTCCTCCCGGGGACCGGTTCGCACTCGCCGGTCTTCCAGTCCCGCACCACACCGCCCGGCTGGGCGAGTTCGTCCGGGGTGTCGTGCAGCAGCGGCACGGCGATGACGTCGGTGCGGGTGCCGAGGTGGTCGGCCGCCAGCTCGCTGAACCGGTCGGCGAGGGCCAGGAAGGTGTCGTAGTCGGTGCGCGCCTGCCAGGGCGGGGCGATGGCCGGGGTGAAGGCGTGCATGAAGGGGTGCATGTCCGTGCTGGACAGGTCGTCCTTCTCGTACCAGGTGGCGGCCGGGAGGACGACGTCGGCGTACAGGCCGGTCGAGGTCATCCGGAAGTCCATGGTGACCAGCAGGTCGAGCTTGCCCTCGGGCGCCTCCTCCCGCCACACCACGTCCTTCGGACGCCCCTCGGGCGGGGTCTCCTCGGAGCGGACGGACCCGTCCGTGCCCAGCAGGTGGCGCAGGAAGTACTCGTTGCCCTTGCCGGAGGAGCCGAGCAGGTTGGCCCGCCACACGGTCAGCACGCGCGGGAAGTTGGCGGGGTCGTCGGGGTCCTCGGCGGCGAACCGCAACCGTCCCGACTTCAGCTCGTCGACGATGTGCTCGGCGACCGGCCGGCCGGCCCGGGCGGCTTCGTCCGTCAGGTCGAGCGGGTTGCGGTCGAAGCCGGGGTGACCGGGCGTCCAGCCCAGTCGCACGGCCTGCGCCAGGCAGTCCGCGAAGCCCTTGCCCCGGAACCGTCCCTCCCCGAGCGGGGAGGCGATCTCGTCGGGCCCGAACGCCTCGTAGCGCCACTGGTCGGAGTTCAGGTACCAGTACGAGGTGCCCGCCATGTGCCGGGTGGGCCGCTGCCAGTCGAAGGCGAACGACAGGTGCTGCTGCCCGGTGACCGGGCGGACCTTCTCCTGGCCGACGTAGTGCGCCCAGCCGCCGCCGTTGACGCCCTGGCAGCCGGTCATGGTGATGAGCGCCAGGAAGGCCCGGTAGATGGTGTCGGAGTGGAACCAGTGGTTGGTTCCGGCCCCCAGCGCGATCATGGACCGGCCGTTGGTGCGCTCGGCGTTGCGGGCGAACTCGCGGCCGATGCGGGCCGCCTGCTCGGCCGGCACGGAGGTGATCGTCTCCTGCCAGGCCGGGGTGCAGGGCTGCGACGCGTCCTCGTACGACGACGGCCAGCTGCCCGGGAGACCGGGACGGTGCACCCCGTACTGGGCAAGCATCAGGTCGAAGACGGTGGTGACGGGTCGGCCGCCGATCCGGCGCACCGGCACACCGCGCACCAGGACCGAGCCGCCCTCCGTGGCGCCCTCGTCGAAGCGGGGCAGCGCGATCTCGACCGTCTCCTCGGCCCGCTCCAGCAGGCTCAGCTCGGGTACGACATCGCCCAGGTCGAGGTTCCAGTGGCCCTGCTCCTTCGCCCAGCGGAAGCCGAGCGAGCCGTTCGGCACGACCGGCTCGCCGGTGGCCGAGTCGACGAGGACGGTCTTGGACCCGGCGTGCTCCGTGTCGTGTCCGAGGTCGGCCGCGGTCAGGAACCCGTCCGGGACGAGACCGTGCTCGTGCTCGCGCAGGGCCACCAGGAACGGGGCGTCGGTGAACGTGCGCAGGTAGTCCCGGAAGTACGGCACTTCGCGGTCGACGAGGAACTCGCGCAGGATCACGTGGCCCATGGCCATGGCCAGCGCGCCGTCCGTACCGGGGTGCGGGGCGAGCCATTCGTCGGCGTGCTTGACGTTGTCGGCGTAGTCGGGGCTGACCGCGACGATCTTGGTGCCGTTGTAGCGGGTCTCGGTCAGGAAGTGCGCGTCGGGCGTGCGGGTCACGGGGATGTTGGAGCCCCACATGATCAGGTATCCCGCGTTCCACCAGTCCGCGGACTCCGGCACGTCGGTCTGGTCGCCCCAGACCTGCGGCGAGGCGATGGGCAGGTCCGCGTACCAGTCGTAGAACGACAGCAGCGTCCCGCCGATCATCGAGTGGTACCGGGCCCCGGCCGCGAACGACGCGATCGACATCGCCGGGATCGGGGAGAAGCCCGCCACCCGGTCGGGGCCGTACGTCTTGACGGTGTGCACCTGGGCGGCGGCGACCAGCTCGGTCACCTCGTCCCAGTCCGCCCGCACCAGGCCGCCCTTGCCGCGCGCGCTCTTGTACGCCCGGGCCCTGGCCGGGTCGCCGGTGATCTCGGCCCACGCCGCCACCGGATCGCCGAGCCGGCCGCGGGCCTCGCGCCACATCTCGAGCAGCGCGCCGCGCACGTACGGGTAGCGCACCCGGCTGGGCGAGTAGGTGTACCAGGAGAAGGAGGCTCCGCGCGGGCAGCCGCGCGGCTCGTACTCCGGGCAGTCGGTGCCGATGGAGGGGTAGTCGGTCGCCTGGTGCTCCCAGGTGATGATGCCCTCCTTGACGTACACCATCCAGGAGCAGGAACCGGTGCAGTTCACCCCGTGGGTGGACCGCACCACCTTGTCGTGGGACCAGCGGTCCCGGTAGAAGCCCTCCCACTCGGTGCCGCCCTCGCCGAACACGGCCCGGCCGTCGGCCGACACCTCGCGGCGCGTCAGCAGCCGTCTCGCCGCCAGCGGCCACTGCTCTTCTCCACGGGTACCGGGGTCACCCGCCGTCGTCTCACGCTCCATGGGCCGAACGGTAGGCAGCGAGCACCTCCCCGCGCGGGGGCCGAAGGTCCCGGACGACCTGGCCGGGGGACCCGGGAGCCCCGGCTGGAATCAGGACCTCCGGTCCCCCGCTCGGGGACCGTCGGCAGGGCCCCGGAAGACCCCGGACACAGCAGGCTGATGCCCGATCGGACCGGAGGGCGACCACCGTGCACGACCCGGTCCGACGCCCGGCCGGGCTCCTCCCGCCGGCCCGATCCGTCGCCCGCACCGGAGAAACGGAGAGCACACCATGGACACCCGTCCGAACGGGAACCGACCGACTGCGCCGACGTCCGGGCCCACGTCCGGGCAGCGGACGCTGATGCTGACCCTGGCCACCCTCGGCTTCGCCCTCAACTTCTGGGCCTGGGCGCTGATCAGCCCGCTCGGCCCGCGGTTCAAGGACTCGCTCGGCCTCAGTTCGTTCCAGCAGTCCCTGCTCGTCGCCGTGCCCGTGATCGTCGGCTCCCTGGGCCGCATCCCGGCGGGCGCGCTCACCGACCGCTACGGCGGCCGGGTGATGTTCCCGCTGGTGTCCGCCGCCACCGTCGTGCCGGTGCTGTACCTCGGCCTCGCCGGGCACTCGTCGCTGGCCCAGCTGCTCGTCGGCGGGTTCTTCCTGGGCATCGCCGGTACCTCGTTCGCCGTCGGCGTGCCCTTCGTCAGCGCCTGGTTCCCCCCGGAGCGGCGGGGTACGGCCGTCGGCGTCTTCGGGGCCGGCATGGGCGGCACCGCGATCAGCGCGCTGACCACGGTGAACCTGGTCAAGAGCCACGGCACCGCCGCCCCCTTCGTCCTCACCGCGATCGTGCTCGCCGCGTACGCGGTGGTGGCCCTGCTCCTGCTGCGCGACGCACCGGGGCGCACGGTGCCGTCCGAGCCGCTGGCCCGCCGCCTCGGCAAGACGCTCCGGCTGCGCACCACCTGGCAGGCCTCGGCCCTGTACGCCGTCGCCTTCGGCGGCTACGTCGCCTTCTCCGTCTACCTTCCGACCTACCTCAAGACCGCCTACGGGCTCCAGCAGGCGGATGCGGCGAACCGGATGGCCGGGTTCGTGCTGCTGGCGGTCCTGATGCGGCCGGTCGGTGGCTGGCTGTCGGACCGGACGAGCCCTGTCCGGGTGCTCGGCTGGGCGCTCGCCGTGGTCGCCCTCGGTGCCCTGGTCCAGGCCTTCACCCCCGCACTGGCCCCGCTCGGCACGGTGGCCTTCCTCGCCATGGCCGCGGCCCTGGGCGCCGGCAGCGGGGCGACGTTCGCCCTGGTCGCCCTGCTCGCGCCCGCGGACCGGGTCGGCTCCGTCACCGGTGTGGTCGGGGCGGCGGGCGGCCTCGGCGGATTCGTCCCGCCGCTGCTGCTGGGCGCCCTGTACGGCAGCTACCACTCCTACGCCGCCGGCCTGGCGGCGCTCGTCCTCGTCGCCCTGGCCGCCATGGCCTTCACCGCCACCCGGGTCAGGCGCGCCGTCCACCGCGCCGCCCACGCCTGACCGGCCGCCGGCCGGCCGAGAGAGGGGATCTCCCCGACATGTGCGAGTACTGCGGATGCCAGGCCCTCACCGCCATACGCGACCTGACGAACGAACACGAGGCCGTGGTCGACCTGATCGGCGCGGTCCGGGCCGCGCACCGCGACGGCGACACGCCCCGCGCGGCCGAGGCCGCCCGGCACATCGCCGCCCTGCTCCGCCCGCACACCGAGGTCGAGGAGCGCGGCCTGTTCCCGGCCCTGGCCGGGGAGTTCCCCGACCACATCGCCGTCCTGGAGGCCGAACACCGACACATCGAGGCCGTCCTCGGCGAGGCGGCGGACGGCACGCCCGCCGACCCCACCTGGCCCGGACGCCTCATGGACACCCTCGGCCGGCTTCGGGCCCACATCCTCAAGGAACAGGACGGCGTCTTCCCCGCCGCCCTCGCCCTGCTGAGCACGGCGGACTGGGAGGCGGTCGAGGCCGTACGCGCCCGGGTCGGCACGGCCCTGCCGAACGCCACCGGCTGACGGCCCGCCGCACCCCGCGCGCTACGGACGTTCGCAGAGCTGGAGGACACCGCCCACCGAGAAGCAGAGGGCTCCGACGAGGGTGCCCCAGTTGGCGATGTCGGAGTTGATCAGGCTGCCGGTGGCGGGGCGGGTGTAGGCGGCGAGCGCCGAGACCATGAAGAGGACGGAGCCGAGCTGGTTCACGGCGACGATCCACCAGCCGAGGCTGCGGCGGCGGATGCAGGGCCGGCCGTGGCAGATCTCGACGAACGCCAGGTGGCCGGAGACCAGGAAGAGCACGCAGCCGATGACGTCGGGCGCCCAGATCAGCCGGTTGACCTGCTGGACACTCAGCCCCTGCATGAAGGAGTCGATCAGGTTGACGGCGAACACCAGGGTGCCGGCGAACAGGACGAACGCGCTCAGCCAGTCCACCCGCATCGGCTCGTAGCTCCACCACCGCCAGTGCCGGGTGACCAGTCGGCCCTCGCCCCCGGGCACATGGCGGGGCGCGTTGACGACCTGGAGCAGGGAGACGTAGCCGCCGGTGTTGAAGAACAGGCCGCCGGCGAAGTAGATCGAGGCGCAGGTGGTGGCGTCGCCGGAGCCGAACTGGGCGACACCGGCGCCCGCCGCGAACAGCGCACCGCCGATGACGAAGGCGGTGGCCGCGACGGCGTTGAGCCTGCGCAGGCGGCGGAGTCCGGCGTCGTCGGCGCTGGCGTGATGGCCGGTGCGTGCGCCGGCCGGGTGGACGGCGATGAGTCCGCGCCGCCGGGCGAGCCGCGACTCCCACACGGCGGTGCCACCGCCGGGCGGGTGCCAGGTGAGCCGGGTGGTGAACGGTCCCGCGCCTTCGGCGCGCTGCTCGGGCTGTCCCACGGGCCGAGACTAGACGGCCTCCGGACCGTCGACCGGGCGAAACGCCGCCGGTGCGGCGGGCCGGCCGCTGTCCGCCACCTGAACAGGCGGTCACCGGCGTCGGCCATGCGACGGGTGGCGCCGTGGCGGTTCACCCAGTCGCGGACGAGGTTCACGGCACTGGCGCACTGCCAGCCGCCGTCGTACTCGCGCACCCCGGTGAAGGCGCCGTAGCCGGCGATGATGCCGTCCACCCGCGCATCGCCCAGCAGCTTGTCGACGTACCACGGATCGTTGTAGGTGGTCGTCCAGGACAGCGTGGCCGCGAGCCGTCCCGCGGCACGGTCCCCGGCGCCCTTCTTCAGCTCCGCACACGTGTTGTACGTGGCTTCCGTGCAGTTGCCGAACCCCTTGGTGATGTCGCTGTCGCCGTAGTCCATCACCCGGCGACCGGCCGGGATCGCGGAACCCCCGCGTGCTCGCGGCAGTGCTGCGGACCCGAATGTCGACGTGAGGCCTCACAGCCGCCGGCTGCGCAGGACGCCGGTCAGCATCGGCAGGGTGAACTCACCGCGGGCGGTCTCCGGTCCGCCCGCGAGGAAGGCGCGGATCCGGCCCAGCGCGGCCTCCCGTTCCTGTTCCGGCATGACCAGCAGCCCCGCGCGGGTCGCGAGTGCCGCCACGAGGGAGTCCGCGGTGCGGCGCTGCCCGTGCGGGAACTCCGCCTGCTCCGGCGAACCGAACCGGGCGGCCCCGCCGGTCTTCGGGAGGTGCATGCCGGCCGTCTCGGCCCGCCAGGCGGCAGGCGTGTCACGGGGGCCGACGGCCGCGCTGCCGCCGACCCGGGCCAGCCCCGCGACCCACTCGACCCGGTCGTCCAGGACGTTCCACAGACCGGCCAGGACGCCGCCGGGTGCGAGGACCCTGGCGATCTCGGGCCCCGCAACGGCCATGTCGAACCAGTGCATGGCGTTGCCGGCCAGCACGGCATCGACGGAGGCGTCCGGCAGCGGTATCGCCTCGGCGGTGCCCGGCAGGGCGCGGACGCCCGGCAGCGAGCGGCGCAGCTCGGCCAGCATCGCCGGATCGGGCTCGACCGCGACGACCTCGGCACCCAGCGCGACCAGCCCCGCGGTCAGCTTGCCCGTCCCGGCGCCGAGGTCGAGCACCCGCAGGCCGGGCGCGGGTTCGAGCGCCCAGCGCACCGCGGCCTGCGCGTAGTCCGGGCGGTGCTCGGCGTACTCGACCGCCGCAGCACCGAACGACGAGGCGTGAAGCAACCGTTCGTCCTGATCCACGCGCTGACGCTACCGATGCCGCCGGCAAATCGGCTACCCCGCGGGTCCGCCGGACCGACTGCCGTCCGGCCGGGCCCCGGCGGCTCGAGCCCCCACGTGCAGGTGCGAGCCGGTCAGGGGCGGCGCAGGGCTTCGCCGAGGTGGCCGGCAGCCTCGATGACGGCCCGGGAGAGACGGGCGCCGGGGTGACGGGTGAGCCGCTCGATCGGGCCGGAGACCGAGACGGCGGCCACGACCCGGTCGGACGGACCGCGGACGGGCGCGGAGACGGAGGCGACCCCGGGCTCGCGTTCACCGACGGACTGGGCCCAGCCGCGGCGCCGTACGCCGCTGAGGGCGGTGGCGGTGAAGCCGGCGCCCTGCAGGCCGCGGTGGAGGCGCTCGGGTTCCTCCCAGGCGAGCAGGATCTGGGCGGCGGAGCCGACCTTCATGGGGAGGGCGATTCCCACCGGGACCGTGTCGCGCAGGCCGGAGAGGCGCTCGGCGGCGGCCACGCAGATCCGGATCCCGCCCTGCCGGCGGTAGAGCTGGGCGCTCTCACCGGTGACGTCGCGCAGCTGGGCCAGGACCGGGCCGGCCGCGGACAGCAGGCGGTCCTCGCCGACGGCCGCCGAGAGCTCGGCGAGCCGGGGGCCGAGGGTGAACCGGCCCTGCAGGTCCCTGGCGACCAGTCGGTGGCGTTCGAGTGCGACGGCGAGCCGGTGGGCGGTGGGCCGCGCCAGGCCGGTGGCGGTCACGAGTCCGGCCAGGGTGGCGGGACCGGCCTCCAGCGCGCCGAGGATCGAGGTGACCTTGTCGAGCACGCCGACGCCGCTCGTGTTCTCCATGGATGGGTACTCCGTCTCAGATCCCGTGAGCGGCGGGTGGCCTCGCTCACGGACGCTCCGTGCGGGGAGCGGGGGTGGTCAGCGAGGACAGGCCGGAGAAGTCGGCCGATTGCCTGCGCCGGGCACGAGACGGGCACGCGGGGAGGCCGGAGCGGGAAGCGCCCGGACGAAGGACAGCACAGAGAGCACCGTGTCTCCTCATCTTTCCCGCGCCACATTGGCGACAGGCCGGAGTTGGCACTGATCCCGGACGGCGCGGCGCGTACTTCGGACGCCGGGTCGACCGGGGAGTTGCCGGGGCTTCGTAGGGCCGGTCCCTCCACCCCTCTGGATGATTCGCGAGGAACCATACAAGATTCCCCGGGCGGCCCGCCAAACCCCCCGCCGCATCCCCCACCCACCCTTCACCGGGACTGCCGCAACGTACTCCCCCACGAGCTACGACACCGTCGTCGTCCACAACCCCACGGGCAGCACCTACGACGTCACCCTGCTTGCGGGGACCTGGACGAAGGTCCTCGACACCAACGGCAGCTCCTCCGCCACCGGGACCACCGCCTGCGACAGCCTCGCGGTGACCGTCTCCAGGAGGAACTGACGGGGTGTCCGCACCCCGGCGGCCGGCCGGACGCGTTGTTCAGCCGGCCTCCACCGGGGCCGGCGGCTGCTCGCCGGCTGCGGCGGCGGTGTGGATCGGGCCGTCGGTCCCGGTGAGCGGCCGGCCGGTGCCGCCCCAGCGGGCGGCGATGATCTCGGCGACGACGGAGACCGCCGTCTCCTGCGGCGTGCGGGCACCGAGGTCGAGCCCGGCGGGGGCCGACATCCGGGCCAACTCCCTTTCCTCCAGGCCGGCTTCGCGCAGGCGGGCCAGCCGCTCGCGGTGGGTCCGGCGCGAACCGAGCGCGCCGATGTACGCCAGCTGCGGCAACCGCAGCGCGGTGGCCAGCAGCGGCACGTCGAACTTGTGGTCATGGGTGAGGACGGCCACCACCGTGCGGCCGTCGATCCGGCCCGCCGCGGCCTCCTCGGCCAGGTACTCGTGCGGCCACCGCACCACGACCTCGTCCGCGTGCGGGAAGCGGGAGGCGGTGGCGAACACTGCCCGCGCGTCGCACACCGTGACGCGGTAGCCGAGGAAGGACCCCAACTCGGCGACCGCGGCGGCGAAGTCGATCGCACCGAACACCAGCATGCGCGGCGGCGGGACGAACGACCCCACGAACACGGTCAGTTCGCCGAACTCGGCGAACTCCTCACCGTCCAGGCAGCGGCCCGCGGTGTCGTAGTGGCGCAGCCCCGTCGTGCCGTGCTCGAGCAGGCCGCGGACGTCGAGGCCCACCACGCGGTCCAGCGCGGCCGAGCCGAGGGTGCCCGAGGCGCGGTCCGGCCAGACGACCAGGCGGCTCCCGAGCGCGCCCGGGCCGTCGTCCGGGCCGGTCACCACGGTGGCCACCGCGACAGGCTCGCCGGCGTCCAACGACGTCACCACGTCCGGCAGTTCGGGGAAGGTCCGGCTGGACACCGGTTCGACGAAGATCTGGATCGTACCGCCGCAGGTCAGCCCCACCTCGAAGGCGTCGCCGTCGCTCACCCCGTACGACCGCAGCGCCGGGCGTCCCGAGATCCGGGCCTCCTCGGCCTCCTCGTACACCGCGCCCTCGACGCAGCCGCCCGAGACGCTGCCGACCACGGTGCCGGAGGCCGACACCGCCATCGCCGCACCCGGCCGGCGGGGCGCGCTCCGGAAGGTGCTGACCACGGTGGCGAGCCCGAAGCTCTCGCCCGCGCGGTACCACCGGTACACCTCGTCCAGGACGTCACGCACGGTGTCCCCCTCGCGGACACCGGCAGGCCCGGCGCAGGAGGCGCGCGGCCCCCAGCAGGATCAACCCGGCGAGGGCGATCGGCACCAGGCGCTTGGCCACCGGCCAGCGGGCCACGGCGAGCAGGTCCAGCGGCTCGCCCTCCACCGAGGCGGCCTGCGGCTCCCCCGCGGGTTCGGCCGACCCGGCGGCGGGTGCGGCAGCGGCAGGTGCGGCAGCGGCAGGTGCGGCGGCGGCGGGTTCGGCGGCCGTCGGCTGCGCGACCGGCGCGGCCTCGCCCCCGCTCTCGTGCTCGGCGGCCAGCTGCTCCTCCAGGCAGGCCACGAACTGGTCCAGCAGCTTCCGGCTGATGTCCGTCATGACGCCCTTGCCGAACTGGGCCACCTTCCCGGTGATGCTGAGCCGGGTCTCGACGGTCACCCGGGTACCGTCGCCGTCCGGTGCCAGCCGTGCGGTGATGTGCGCGTCGGCGTTGCCCTGGCCGTGTGCGTCCCGTCCGGAGGCGGTGAGCCGCACGGTGCGGTTCGCCTCGTCCCGCTCGTCGAACGCGGCGGTGCCCCGGTACTGCACGGCGACCGCTCCGACCCGCACCTTGACCGTGCCGTGGAACCGGTCGCCCTCGACCTCGGTGAGCTGCGCCCCCGGCATGCACGGGGCGATCCGCTCGACGTCGGTGAAGAGGTCCCAGGCCGCTTCCACCGGCAGGCTCACGCGGAACTCGTTGGTGAACTCCATGCGGACGAGCCTCCTTGCCCGGATCTGCCCGGTGCCCCGATGTTCCGGCCGTCGACGTACGTTCCAACGATGACCGGCCACCCGGCGATTCCCCCGGAGCCGTCCCCGGTCAGCTCCACAGGCTCACCCGGACGGTCGGCCGGTAGTGGTCCACCGGCACGCCGGTGGCCCGGGTCAGCAGGCTCCGCACGGCGGTGGGCGTGGTCACGAACCGGCACAGCGCGGACGCGGCCGGCGAGCGCCGGTCGCCGCACAGGGCGGAGACCCGCAGCACGCCGTTGACCGGGGTGCCGGGGACGGCGACGACGGTGAGGGTGCCGTGGCGCAGCTCGTCGCGGACGAGGTGGAGCACGGCGAGCGACAGCCCGTCGCCGGCGACGGCCGCGCCCAGCGCCGCACTGGTGCTGGGGAAGATCGACGCGTCGGCGTCGCCGACGCCGTGCCGGGTCAGGAAGGAGCCGCCGGGCGTGCCGGGGTCGAGCCCGCCCGGGCCCAGCAACCAGTGCTCCCGGGACAGCCTGCCGATCGGCAGGTGCAGCCGGCCGCCGTCGACGTGGTCCGGCCGGGCGCCGGTGTGGTGCGGCGAGGCGACCACCACGAGCTGGATGCGCAGGAACGGGATGTGCTCGAGGGTGTCCGGGCCGGGCGCTGCGGCGACCGCGCCGGGCTCGGCGGCGACCGGGCTGATCGCGACGTCCGCGCGCCGGTCCAGCAGCAGCTCGCCGAGCGCGGTGGACGGCACCGCGAGGGTCGTGGTCTCCACGTCCGGGTGCCGCCGGACGAAGGCCTCCAGCAGCGGCGGGACGATCTGCTCGGCGGTCGTCTCGGTGGCGGCGACCCGCAGGTGGGAGCTGTCCGCGCCGGCCTGCCGGACCTGTCGGCGGGTCTCCTCGGCCAGGCCCACGATCTCGGCCGCGCCCGCTGCCAGCCGCCGCCCGCCGGGCGTCAGGGTGATCCCGCCCGCCACCCGGACGAAGAGCCGGTCGCCGAGCTCGCGGCGCAGCACGGCGACCGCGCCCGAGACCGCGGGCTCGCTGACCCCCAGGGAGATCGCCGCGGCCTTGACCGAGCCGAGCCGGGCGACCGCGACGAACGCCCTGAGCTGTGTGAGGGTCATCGCCGCCTCCAGCGGTCGCAAGGCCTCCCCCACGTGTCACGGCCTCCCCCCCACATGTCAGCCGGGGACGCCTCTTAACCATTCCCTTCAGTCGCCGTTGACCCGGGTGGTCGCCGGGGTGACAGTGCGCTCGTGCGGTACGTGGTCCTTGCCGCGGGTCCGCCATCACCGGAGGCACTGCGTGAGGAGGCCGCCGTGCAGGTTCCCGCGTCATTCGAGTACCGGCGGGCGGAGAGCGTGGACGACGCCCTCACCCTGCTGGAGCGGTTCGGTGAGGAGGCCAGGGTCATCGCCGGCGGGCACAGTCTGCTGCCGATGATGAAGCTGCGCCTGGCCCGTCCGGGGCTCCTGGTCGACATCAACGACCTGCACGAACTGGACTACGTGCGGCAGGAGGGCGCGGAGCTGTGCATCGGCGCGCTCACCCGCCACCGCGGCCTGCTGGAGTCCGAGCCGGTCGGCCGGCTCTTCCCGATCTTCCACGACGCCGAACGGGTGATCGGCGACCCGCCGGTGCGCAACCGGGGCACCATCGGCGGCTCGCTCTGCCAGGCCGACCCGGCGGAGGACCTGTCGGCGGTCTGCGCGGCCGTCCGGGCGGTGGCGGTGGTGCTCGGCCACGGCGGGCGGCGCTCGGTGCCGATGGCGGACTTCTACAAAGGGCCGTACGAGACGGAGGTGGGGCTCGGCGAGATGCTGGTCGAGATCCGCGTGCCGATCCTGCCGAACGCCGGCAGCGCCTACGAGAAGGTCGAGCGCAAGACCGGGGACTGGGCCATCGCGGCGGCCGGCGCCGCCCTGTCGCTGGCGGACGGGCGGATCAAGGCGGCCGGCGTCGGGCTCGCGGCGGTCGGTGTGTCGGCCGTCGGCTACCGGCGTGCCGAGGAGGCCCTGGTCGGCCGCGAGCCGTCCGAGGAGGCGTTCGCCGCGGCCGGCCGGATCGCCGCCGAGGACTGCGATCCGGTCACCGACACCCGCGGCACCGCCGCCTACAAGCGGCACCTGGCCGGCGAGCTCACCGAGCGCGCGCTGCGCCGGGCCGCCGAACGGGCCCGGCAGGCCGTGAGCACGGCGTAAACCGAAAGGACGGCCCGCGATGCAGGTCACCATCAATGTGAACGGCGAGGACCGCACGGCCGAGGTGGAGGCCCGGCACCTGCTGGTCCGCTTCCTGCGCGACGACCTGGGCCTCACCGGCACCCACTGGGGCTGCGACACCAGCAACTGCGGCACCTGCGTGGTGCTGTTCGACGGCGAGCCGGTCAAGAGCTGCACGATGCTGGCGGCCATGGCGGCCGGGCACCGGGTGCGCACCGTGGAGAGCCTGGAGACCGCGGACGGCCTCGATCCGGTCCAGCAGGGGTTCATCGAGCAGCACGGGTTGCAGTGCGGCTTCTGCACGCCGGGCATGATGCTGACCGCCCGCGCGCTCCTGGACCGCGATCCGGACCCCACCGACCAGGAGATCCGCGAGGCGATCTCCGGCCAACTCTGCCGGTGCACCGGCTACTTGAACATCGTCCGCGCGGTCCGATGGGCCGCGGACCACCCGGCGGAGGCCACCGTCGCCGCCGATGCGAGCGCGGGGAGCACGCCATGACCGCCGTTCAGGAGACCGGATCGGCGCCCGCGGAGGAGCGCCCGATCGGCTACGGGCGGCTGAAGCGCAAGGAGGACCCGCGGTTCGTCCGCGGCAAGGGGCACTACGTGGACGACGTGCAGCTGCCCGGCATGCTGCACGGCGCCGTGCTGCGCAGCCCGCTGGCGCACGCCCGGATCGTGTCCATCGACACCTCTGCGGCCGAGTCGCACCCGAAGGTCCGGGCGGTGATCACCGGTGCCGCCCTGGAGGGGCTGGGCCTGGCCTG
The DNA here is from genome assembly GCF_040680995.1 of Kitasatospora sp. NPDC051914. NCBI lineage: Bacteria > Bacillati > Actinomycetota > Actinomycetes > Kitasatosporales > Streptomycetaceae > Kitasatospora > Kitasatospora sp. NPDC051914. The sequence continues at coordinate 86,055 of NZ_JBFAXX010000018.1, read as the reverse complement.
GATGCCCACCCTGTCGATGGACACCCAGGCGGTGCTGGCCACCGACAAGGTGCGCTTCCAGGGCCAGGAGGTGGCGTTCGTCGTCGCCGACGACCACTACGCGGCACGCGACGCCGTCGAGCTGATCGACGTCGAGTACGAGCCGCTGCCCCCGGTGATCGACGCGCGGCACGCGCTGGACGCCGACGCGCCGGTGATCCGGGACGACCAGGAGGGCCGCACCGACAACCGCATCTTCGACTGGGAGGCGGGCGACAGAACGGCGACCGACGAGGTGTTCGCGCGCGCCGAGGTGGTCGTCGTCCAGGACATGCTCTACCCGCGCGTGCACCCCGCCCCGCTGGAGACCTGCGGCTGCGTGGCCGACATGGATCCGGTCGACGGCAAGCTCACCCTCTGGTCCACCACCCAGGCGCCGCACGCCCACCGCACCCTGTACGCGATGGTCGCCGGACTGCCCGAGCACAAGATCCGGGTGATCTCCCCCGACATCGGCGGCGGCTTCGGCAACAAGGTCCCCATCTACCCCGGCTACGTGTGCGCGGTCGTGGGCTCGATCCTCACCAAGAAGCCGGTCAAGTGGATGGAGGACCGCTCCGAGAACCTGATGAGCACCGGCTTCGCCCGCGACTACCACATGCACGGCGAGATCGCCGCGACCCGCGAGGGCCGGATCCTCGCCGTCCGGGTCAAGGTGCTCGCCGACCACGGCGCGTTCAACGGGACGGCCCAGCCCAGCAAGTACCCGGCCGGTTTCTTCCACGTCTTCACCGGCTCGTACGACATCGAGGCCGCCCACTGCGCCGTCACCGGCGTCTACACCGACAAGGCACCCGGCGGCGTCGCCTACGCCTGCTCGTTCCGGGTCACCGAGGCGGTGTACCTGATCGAGCGGCTGGTGGACTGCCTGGCGGACGAACTGCACGCCGACCCGGCCGAGTTGCGGATGAAGAACCTGATCCGGCCCGATCAGTTCCCGTACCCGAGCAAGACCGGCTGGGAGTACGACTCGGGCGACTACCCGGCCACCCTTCGCAAAGCGCTCGACCTGGCCGGCTACGAGGCGCTGCGCCGCGAGCAGGCCGAGCGGCGGGCGCGCGGCGAGCTGATGGGCATCGGTCTGTCGTTCTTCACCGAGACGGTCGGCGCCGGGCCACGCAGGCACATGGACATCCTCGGCCTCGGCATGGCCGACGGCTGCGAGCTACGGGTGCACCCGACCGGCAAGGCGGTGGTGCGGCTCAGCGTCCAGAGCCAGGGCCAGGGGCACGAGACGACGTTCGCCCAGATCGTCGCCGAGGAGCTCGGCATCCCGCCGGAGGACATCGAGGTGGTGCACGGCGACACCGACCAGACGCCGTTCGGACTCGGCACCTACGGCAGCCGCTCGACCCCGGTCTCGGGTGCCGCGGCGGCGGTGGTGGCCCGCAAGGTCCGCGACAAGGCACGGATCGTCGCCGGCGCCATGATGGAGGTCTCCCCCGACGACCTGGAGTGGGAGAAGGGCCGCTGGTTCGTCAGGGGCGACCCGACGGCCGCGAGGACGATCCAGGAGATCGCGCTCGCCGCGCACGGCGCACTGGAGCTGCCCGAGGGCGTGGAGGGCCATCTGGAGGCCACCACGGTCTACAACCCGCCCAACCTCACCTTCCCGTACGGCGCCTACCTGTGCGTGGTGGACGTCGACCCGGGCACCGGCGTGGTGAAGGTGCGCCGCTTCGTCGCGGTCGACGACTGCGGCACCCGGATCAACCCGATGATCATCGAAGGGCAGGTGCACGGCGGCCTCGCCGACGGCGTCGGCATGGCACTGAGCGAGATCATCAGCTTCGACGAGGACGGCAACTGCCTGTCCGGCTCCTTCATGGACTACCTCGTGCCCACCGCGCTGGAAGTGCCGGCCTGGGAGCTCGGCCACACCGTCACACCGTCCCCGCACCACCCGATCGGGGCCAAGGGCGTCGGCGAGTCCGCGACGGTCGGTTCGCCCCCGGCGATCGTCAACGCGGTGATGGACGCCATCGGCGTCCGGCACGCCGACATGCCGCTGACCCCCGGCCGGGTGTGGCTGGCGATGCACGGAGGTGTGGAGGCGCCGCAGTGAACGAGCGGAGCGAGGCCACCGATCGAAAGGTGCGTGTGCACGAAGCGCCCGCCGAGCTCTGCGAGGCGGACGCATGAGTGCGAGCCCGGCTCTGGAGCGGCGGATGGCGGAACTGACCGGCAGCCAGGTGCCTTTCGTCAAGGCCACTGTGGTGCGTGCGCTGCACCCGACCAGCGCGCAGCCGGGTGACACCGCGCTGGTCCTGGAGGACGGCCGGATCGAGGGTTTCGTCGGCGGGGTCTGCGCCGAGGCGACCGTCCGCGTGCAGGCACTGCGGCTGCTGCGCAGCGGCGAGTCGCTGCTGCTGCGGATCTCGCCCGACGCTCCCGCACAGCCGCAGGAGGAGGGCGAGGCGGGCACCCTGCTGGTCGCCAACCCCTGCCTGTCCGGCGGCGAGTTGGAGATCTTCCTGGAGCCGCTGCGGCCCGCCCCGGTGGTGCTGGTGCTCGGCGACACCCCCATCGGCCGGAGCCTGGTCGCGCTCGGTGCCGGGCTCGGGTACGACATCCGGACGGCCGCCGAGGAGGTCACCGCGGAGGAACTCGCCGACGTGGCGGCCGTGGTGATCGCCTCCCACGGACGGCAGGAGGAGGGGCTGCTGACCCGTGCCGCGCGGGCCCGGGTGCCGTACGTCGCGCTGGTCGCGAGCCGCCGTCGCGGCGCCGCCGTGCTCGACGGCCTCGACCTCACCGCCGAGCAGCGGGACCGGATCCACACGCCGGCCGGGCTGTGGATCGGCGCCCGCACGCCCGGCGAGATCGCCGTGTCGATCCTGGCCGAGCTGGTGGCATCGCGGCACGCCCTGTCGGTGCACACCGAGGAGGCGGCCGCCGAGCCCGCGCCGGTGGCGGCCGAACCGCTCACCGCGCTCGACCCGGTCTGCGGCATGACCGTCGCCGTCGTCGCCGACACCCCGTACTCGGACGTCCGCGGGCACCGGCACTGGTTCTGCTCGACCGGCTGCCGCGACCGCTTCGAGGCCGAGACCGCCCAGTCCGCGGAGGTGCCGTGACCGAGGCCGGCACGCCCGGGACGGCCGAGTCGGCCCGGGCGGCAGTCGCGCGGGCCGTACCGGACCCGCCGACCCTGCACGCCGCGCTGGACTCCCTCGGTTACCTCGCCGATCCGGGCCTGACCACCGCGCTCTACCTCGCGTTGCGATTGCCCCAGCCGTTGCTGCTGGAGGGCGAACCGGGCGTCGGCAAGACCGAGGCCGCCCGCGCCCTGGCCGGCGTCCTCGGCAGCCCGCTGATCCGGCTGCAGTGCTACGACGGACTCGACGCCGCCGAGGCGCTGTACGAGTGGAACTATCCGCGCCAACTGCTGAGCATCCGGCTCGCTGAGAGCCAGGGCGTGGCACTGGCCGAGGCCGACCTCTTCACCGACGCCTTCCTGCTGCGCCGCCCGGTACTCGCCGCGCTGACCCACCCGGGCCCCATGCCCGCAGTGCTGCTGATCGACGAGATCGACCGCGCCGACGACGACTTCGAGGCCTTCCTGCTGGAGGTGCTGGCCGAGGCCAGCGTCACCATCCCGGAACTGGGCACCGTGCACGCCACCGTCACACCGGTCGTCGTACTCACCTCCAACCGCACCCGCGACCTGCACGACGCCCTCAAACGGCGCTGCCTCTACCACTGGATCGACTACCCCGACACCGAACGGGTCGTCGAGATCGTGCGCCGCCGCGTCCCCGGGACCACGCCCTCGCTCGCGGCCGACGTGGCGGCGTCGGTACGCCGGATCCGCACCCTGGAGATCCAGAAGCCGCCCGGCATCGCCGAGAGCATCGACTGGGTCGGCGCGCTCACCCTGCTCGGCGTGGAGCGGCTCGACGCCGACGCCGCCGACCGGACCCTCGGCGTCCTCGTCAAGTACCGGGAGGACGTCGACCTGGTACGCGACCGCGGGCTCCCCTGGCTGGTCGGCGGACCCGAGGGCTGAGCCCGATGGCCGCACCGCCCGCCCGGCTCCCGGCCTTCGACCGGCCCGCCTTCGCCGCCCGCCTCGGCGCCGCGCTGCACCGCTCCGGCGTCCCGGTCACGCCCGAGCGTTCGGGCCGCTTCCTGGACGTCCTGCAGCTGCTGCCGCCCGTGGACCCGACGACGCTGTACTGGGCGGCCCGGCTGGCCTTCGTCACGGCCCATGAACAGATCGAGCCGTTCGACCGCGTCTTCGCCGCACTCTTCGGCGGGCAGGCGGACCCGGCCGACAGCCGGGGATCCCCCGACAACCCGCCGCTCCCGGGCCTCGAACCCGGACCGGGCGCGCCCCCGGCCGCCGCCCCGGCACCGCCACGTCCCGCGGCCGGGCCCCTGCCGAGCGGACCGCTCCACCGGGACGCCGCCGGCGAAGCGCGCGAGCGGCCCAGCCGCACCGGCGCGGAGCGGTTGGTCGGCAGCACCGCCGAAACGCTCGCCCAGCAGGACTTCGGCACCTTCGGACCGGGCGAACTGGCCGAACTGGACCGCCTGTTGGACAACCTCGTGATCAGCGTCCCGCTGCGCCGCACCCGCCGCCGGGAGGCCGACCCGCGGGGGCGCCGCATCGACCTGCGCCGGAGCCTGCGGCGCAGCCTGCGAACCGGCGGGGAGACCGTCCGGCTGGCCCGCTCGCACGGCCGGCTGCGCCGCCGACCGCTGGTGCTGCTGTGCGACGTCTCCGGCTCCATGGAGCCGTACACCCGCGTCTACGTGCGGTTCTTCTCCCGGCTGTGCGCACGGGCGGGGTCCGGGGTGGCCGCCGAGATCTTCGTCTTCGCCACCCGGCTGACCCGTCTGACGCCGGTGCTGCGGCACACGGCTCCGGATGCCGCGCTGCGCCGGGCGGGCCGGGCCGCTCCCGACTGGTCCGGCGGCACGCTGATCGGGCGGGCGCTCGCGGAGTTCAACGACCGCTTCGGGCGGCGCGGCATGGCCCGGGGAGCGGTGGTGGTGATCTTCTCCGACGGCTGGGAGGGCGAGGACCCGTCGGCCGTCGGCCGGGAGACGGCCAGGCTCGGCCGACTCGCCCATCGCGTCGTCTGGGTCAACCCCCGTAAGGCCGCGCCCGGTTACGCCCCGCTCGCCGCCGGGATCGCGGCAGCGCTGCCGCACTGCGACGCCTTCGTGAGCGGGCACAGCCTCGCGGCGATGGCGGACGTCTTCGACGCCATCGCCGGCCGCGAGCCGTCGGCGGCAAACAGAACTGCGCCGACCCCGTAGGCACTCCACCCGACCCGGACCAAATGCCGGAACCGGGGTCCTCCGGCGGCCGCCATGGGAGCGTACGCGTTCCCCGGCCGCTGTCGAGGCAGGGAAGGCACCTCAGGGGAGCAGACCACCGCGGCGATGAAACGCAGCTACCTCGTGCACGCTCGGCGCCATGTCCTACGGGGCCACTCGGCCCGGGTCGATCGCGACGGGCATTGATCAGCAGTCAGGTCCCGGTACCAGGCGTACGACGCCTTCGGCGTCCGCCGCTGCGCCGTGGGGCTGCGCGGCGCCGACCGCCTGGTCAGTTCGACGCCGCCTGCACGGTCACCGGCGACGAGCCGCCGGGCACCAGCAGGTGCGGCGTCCCGCTGCCGTCCGCCGGCACGCTCCAGACATCGGTGCCCTTCCCGTCCGGGGTCGACAGCGCGTACCCGAGCGTCTTCCCGTCGAGCCAGGCCGCCTGGTCGTCCACGCTGCGCGACTCGGCCAGCGGGTGCTCGCGCATCCCCGCCAGTTCCAGGACGTGGAGCCGCCAGGGCGCCGCCGGGTCGGCCGAGACCTTCTTCTTGAAGGCGATCCGGGTACCGTCCGGCGAGAGCGAGGGGCACTCCACGTTCTCCCGCAGCGTGCGGGCCGACCACGCCCGAAGGTCGCCCTCGACCAAGTGGGTCCGGCCGCCGGTCGAGACGGTGGCGTAGAAACGGTTGTCGTCGGCGGCGAAGTTGACGCCCCAGTAGTTGACGTCGGCGGCGTGGTGGCGGGCACCGTCGACGGTCAGCGGGATGGACTCGACCGACTTGACCAGATAGCCGGTGCGCAGGTCCAGGATCGACGTCCGGGTGGAGAAGGCACCCGCCGCGTAGGAGTCCCCCACGGCGAAGGTGGTCCAGGAGAGCAGGTGCCCGGAGGCCGACACCCGGGCCCGGTTCGGGATCCCGGGCACAGTCACCGTCCGGAGCTCGGTGAACCGCCGGTCGTACACCACCGCCTGGGTACGGGCCGGGGTGCCGGGCAGCGCCCGCAGGCACAGGGCCCGCTCTCCCGCGGCGTGGAAGCGGACGCAGGACGGCCCGTCCGGCGCTCCCGGGCTGCGGGCGACCCGCCCGGTGGCGGTGTCCCGGTAGTAGAGCCCGGGCCCGTCCAGCGTGAACGAGCTCTCCGCGGCCACGAGCCGCTGTCCGTCGCCGCGCTGCCTGGCGTGCAGCACGTACCCCAGCGAACCGCCCAGCAGCACCAGGGCAGCGGCGATCAGCACCACTGAACGCGCCTTCACGAGACCTCTCTCTCCGGCAGGGTCCGCCATGCGGCGACGAGTGCGGCGGCCAGCGCGAGTGCGGCCACCGCCAGGGCCGGTCGCGGCCCCCACCACGTCCAGGCCGCACCGAAGCCGGCCGCGCCGACCAGCCGGGCCAGCGCCTGGCCGGTCTGCAGCACGGCGAGCCCGCTCGCTCGGCCGTCGAGCGGCAGCACCGGCCCGGCCAGTGCCATCAGCACACCGTCCGTGGCGGCGTAGAAGACGGCCAGGAGTACCAGGACGAGTACGGCGGCCGGCCATCCCGGCGGGGCCAGCAGGGTGAGGTAGGCCGCCAGCAGCGCAACGTGCCCGCAGAGGAACGGAACGCGCCTCCCGGTCCGGTCCGCGATCCGGCCCGCCGGTACGGCCAGCAGCAGGTAGCCGGCCGCGGCGCCGAGCGGCAGCAACGGGAAGAGCAGGGGCGGCAGGTCCAGGCCGCGTTGGAGCAGAAGGTAGAGGAAGGAATCGCCGATCGTCGCGGCCCCCAGGAGCGTGGCGGCCGTGACGACCCGCCGGAACACCGGATCGGCGAGCGCCTTGCTCCTCGTCCTTCCGGTCGGCCTCGACTCGGCTGCCGCCGCCGTCCCGGCCGCCGGCTCCGGCCCGGCCGGGACGAACAGCACCAGCACCAGCACGCCGAACAGCCCCGTGGCGAAGCTGACCACGAAGACCGCGTCGTACGCGTCCGCCGTCGCCCACAGCACCGCGAACGCGACCAGGGGTCCGAGCAGCGCCCCCGTGGTGTCCATCGCCCGGTGCACTCCGAACGCCCGGCCGAGCGCCTCCGGCGGTGCGCTGAGCGAGATCAGCGCGTCCCGCGGTGCGGTCCGCACGCCCTTGCCGAGCCGGTCGGCGGCCAGCGCGGCGGCGATCCCGCCGGCCGCTCCGCCGGCCAGCAGCAGTCCGAGCCGCGAGAGCGCGGAGAGCAGGTAGCCGACCCCGGCGACCGTCCGGTGCCGGCCGCCGCCGTGGTCGGCGAGCCTGCCGCCGAACAGCCGGACCAGCGCCGTGGCGCCGTTGAACAGCCCGTCGAGGAAACCGAATTGCAGCGGTGAGAGGCCGAGCCCCAGCACCAGGTAGAGCGGCAGAACGGCGGTGACCATCTCCGAGGAGACGTCGGTGACCAGGCTGACCGCGCCGAGGGCGATGACCGTGCCGGGGACGCCCCGTCCCGTCCCGGCGGGACGGGACGGGGCGTCCGTACGGCGGCCGGTGGTGGCCAGGTACATCATCAGTGGCAGCTGTACTTCGGGCCGGTGTCCTTGACCCGGCCGTCCGTTCCGACGTAGGTCCAGCCGTAGCCGGAGTCGGTGAAGTCCAGCTTCAGCACGCCGTAGTCGCCGCTGATCCGCTTCTGGCTGTTCGGCTGGACCTGCTCGATCGGGTACGGCTCGGCGCCGCCCGTCCCGCCGACGATCTCGACGATCCCGTCCGCGGTGGCCTTCCCGTCCGGGTCCTGCGGGGCGAACCGCTCGTAGTGGTGGTCGTGCCCGTTCAGCACCAGGTCCGCCCCGGCGCCGTAGAGGATCTTCCACACCGGCCGGGAGACCGGGTCGTTGCCGTGCCCGCCCGAGGAGTACAGCGGGTGGTGCCAGTAGGCGGCGATGCACTTCTTCGCGTTGGCCGCCAGGTCGGCCTTCAGCCAGTCGATCTGGGCGCTCTGGTCGAAGGCGTTGGAGTCCAGTGCGACGAAGTGCCAGTTGCCCTCGTCGAAGCTGTACCAGCTCTTCCCCTGCGGATAGGCGATGCTGCCGAAGTACGCCTTGTAACCGGCGAGCGACCCGGCCGGGTCGTAGGTCTCGTGGTTGCCCGGCACCGGGCGGGTCTTCGCCTTGAACGCCCCCCAGGTCTTGTCGTAGTAGTTCCGGAAGTCCGCCAGCCGGGCGTCGTCGTACTGGTTGTCACCCATCGTCAGGTAGAACTTCGGGTTGATCTGCCGGGCCAGCGCGGCCGTCTTCGGATGCGCACAACCGCTGTCCGAAGCGGTGCACTGCGCGGCGATGTCGCCCGCCGCCACCACGGTGAACGCCCCGCCGGGGGTGGGCCCGGTCGGTGACGGGCCGGTCGGGGACGGGCTGCCGTCCGGCACCCCGTACACCTGCATCTCGAACAGCGAGTACCCGTACGACGTCCCGCGCACCGTCCCGTACATCCGGACGTAGCGGCCCTTGGCACCCAGCCCCGGCCAATCGTCCGTCCCGCCGTTCCCGGCCTTCTCCTCCGCCACCGTCGTCCAGGTCACCCCGTCCGCCGACACCTCCACCCGGTACGCCTTCGCATGGGCGGACTCCCAACTCAGCTTCACCCGCGAGATGTTGGCGCTCCCTCCGAGGTCCACCCGCAACCACTGCGGGTCCTTCCCCTCCGCACTCGCCCACCGGGTGGAGGCGCTCCCGTCGAACGCCCTCCCCGCCGCGTACGACGACCCCTCGGTGGACGAGGCCGTCGCGGCCTTCCCCTGCGAGATCAGCGGATCGCCCGCCGCCCCCGCCCGCCCGGACCAGCCGAGCAACAGGCCGCCGAGCAACGAGAGCACGGCGGCGACGACTCCGACACGAACAGGCCTTGCCGAGACACCCAGACGCATCCCTGACTCCATGACCTTGAGAAACGGCGAGAGCTGGACTCCGGTCCACACCACACGAGCTCACCGGGCAAGCGGCGACCGCACCACCGCAGCGGCCGGGTCAGAGCTCTCACTGAGCGCGTCACGCCCTCCAACACGGGCGCCGCGCCAAGCCGCCGGCGCCAGCGTAATAGAAAGGAAAGTTACCTATCAATAGTGGGGCGACACCGAACCTCCGCCCGCCTCGCCCCGGCGCCCCGGCGGGCCGGTGAGATCCGAGCCCGAAGGCAGGCCGTACCGAGTCGATCGGGCGCAGGCGCGGGGCGTGGCCGTTACCGTCTCGGGCCTGCCACGGCATAGAGCACGGTGCCGGTCGCCAGCAGGACCCACGCGGTCGCGGCGGACGCCGTCGTGGCGGGGGAAATGATCATCCAGCCGCCCACCTCTCCCGCGATGCCGGGCGGAACCGGGACAAGGAGGGTGAACGCGAGCCAGCCGATCGGCAGGGTCCATGCGAACTGTGCCCCGCACAGCACCGCGCCGAGCGCGGCCAGGCCGACCAAGCCGGCACTGTCCCGGACGACGAGCGCGGCCGGGGCGAGCTTGGCTCCCGCCGCCTGGACCGCCAGCAGCGCCGCCCCGGCGACCGCACCGGCCAGCAGCACGTGCGCCGCCCGCCGGGGCATCCACCGGATCGCGGCCGTCCGATCCAGCGCGACGTCCCGCCCACCGAGCCCGACGGAAGCGGCCGCCACGTTCGCGGTCAGGATCAGGACCGCGATCCCCAGGTCCATCGGGCCCGCGCCGTCCTGGTTGAAGGCCCACGCCGCCAGCGCGACGAGCGCGACCGCCGCGGCCGAGGTGGGCACCTGTCGTGAACGGGCGTACAGGATCAGCCACCTCATTGCGCCACCTTCCCCGCCAGCACCGAAAGCTCGTTGTACCCCGTGCAGGAGAGGGCGGCGGCATGCACCTCGGCGATCCGCGAGCGCTGCTCGGCCGGTGACAGCGCCATCAGCCGCTGCCAGGCGAGGTCGGCGTCCGCCCATGTACGTGGCGAGTAGGCGTAGGAGTCCGGCCTCTGCAGCGGTTTGAACTGGTGATCGCCGAGGGCCCAGCTCGCGGCGATGCTCTGTACGAGGATGTCGATCTGACCCCTGCCCTCCCAGGGGGTGCGCGGTGCGCAGTTGGGTGCCAGGCCCTGGGCGACCAGGAGGCGGGTCAGTTCCGCCCCCGTCGCATGGGCGATCAGTGGGTCGTCGAAGTCGACCAGCACCGCCTCGCCGGAGAGTTGGCGGTCGTCGCCGAGCGCGCGCAGCTCGGTGTCCTCCCGCACCGAGGTCGGCGCCTGGTCACCGAGGGCGTCGTGCAGCACGCGCAGCGCGTCCTTGCCGCGCGGCGCGAGTTCGGGCAGGCGCGACCGGTGCGCCGCCGTCAGGCACACGGGTCCGTCGCAGACCAGGGTGGCGGCGGCCTTGTCGACGACATAGGTGTCGCGCGGGTCGGCCGGGAGGATCAACAGGGCCAGGGCCGCGCCGGCCAGGACGGGGGCCACCGCGAGCAGTCGGGCCCGGCGGGTCGCGGCCACCAGCAGTGCGAAGCCGGTGGCGAGCAGGCCGAGCAGCCAGAGCGTCTGGCCGAGGTGCACGGAGCCGGACAGGGTCAGCAGCATCTCCCGCGGCTCCGCGGTCACCGGGAACAGCAGGGCGAGCCGGTTCGGCGCGCTGCTCGAGGGCAGTGCGCTCTCATTGCTCTGCCGCAGGAGGAGGGCCGCAAGCAGGAGGAACACCGTCAGGGCCGGCGGGGTGAGCACGGAGGGCACGGCCCGCGCGACGCCCATGCCGAACACGGCCCCCGCGATGAGCGACAGCGCCGCCACCAGCGAGATCGGCAGCCAGCCGAGACTCGTGTAGGCGGTGGCGCCGAGGGCCACCTGGACTGCGCCCACGAGGACCAGGAGGCCGAAGCCGGACGCCAGCACGAGCGCCGTCGCGCCGGCCGGCAGCGCCGCACGGCGCCAGGCCGGCAGCGGCGTGGTCGTCAGCAGTTCGGCCGTCCGCGAGCGGGAGTCGCGCAGCCCGTACACCGCCCCCAGGCCCACCACGAGCGGCCACCAGAAGCCCAACAGGTACCGGGTCCACAGGGCCATGGAGGTCCACTGGGCCGTCCATCCCGCGTCGCCCTGCCACCAGATCCCGTCGATCAGGCAGAAGACCGCCAGACTGCCTCCCAGGACGACGAGGCCGGGCCACGGGGCGAGGGAGCGCTTCAGCTCGATGCGCAGGACACGTCCGTTCACCAGGTGCCTCCCGGCTGCTCGAAGCCCTGGAGCAGCGCCGAGTAGCCGCGCTCCAAGGGGCTGTCGCCCGGGTACTCGGGGCCGCCCGCCGCCGCCAGGGCGTGCGGCGTGCCCTGGAAGACGAGGCGGCCCTCGGCGAAGAGCACCACGTCGGAACAGGCGGCCGCGACGTCCTCGACCAGATGGGTGGAGACGACCACACAGGTGTCGCGGCCCAACTCCTGCAACAGCTCGCGGAAGCGCAGCCGCTGCGCCGGGTCCAGGCCGACTGTCGGCTCGTCCAGCAGCAGCACCGCGGGGTCGTTGACGATGGCCTGGGCGATGCCGGCCCGCCGCACCATGCCGCCGGACAGGGTCTTCATCCGATGGTCGGCGCGGTCCGCCAGGCCCACCCGTTCCACGGCCCGCTGAACGGCCCCGGGGACGTCCGCCTTCGGAACCTCCTTCAACCAGGCCATGTACTCGACGAACTCACGCACCGTGAAGCGCTTGTAGTAGCCGAAATCCTGCGGCAGGTAGCCGATTTGGCGGCGCAGGGCCCGGTGGTCGCCCACCCCGCCCACGGAGGTGCCGAGCATCTCCAATTCGCCCTCGGCGGGGCGCAGCACGGTGGCCAGGGCCCGGATCAGGGTGGTCTTTCCCGCTCCGTTGGGCCCCAGGAGGCCGTGGGTGCCGATGCCCAGGGAGAGGTCGAGCCCGTCGACGGCCATCTTCTTGCGTCCGACGCGTACTCTCAGGCCGCTGGCCCGGATCTCCCAGGCGTAGGTCTTCGGCGCGGTGTCGGCCGCGCTCTTGGTGGGCGTCATGCGGTGGTCCCTTTCGAGGGTCGACGATGGTTTCACAGCGTTGAGTAGGCGTTTCTGCGGGCGATGACAGCGCCGGTGCCGAGGGCGAGGAGCAGCCCCCACCCGGGCAGTTGGTCCGGCTGGAGGACAAGCCGCAGGGCAAGGGGGACGTGGCCGGTGGCCCATGCGGGTACCGCCACGACGACGCCCCACGTGGCCAGCAGCCCGGTGGCGGCGCGGGTCACGCCGACCACGCTGCCCAGCGCCAGGGCGGTGGAGGTGAAGGCCAGGGAGGGCAGCAACCACTGCGCGGCCGTCATCGTTCCGGTCAGCCAGTCCCCCACCAGGAGCCCGGGCAGGACCACCACGAGGACCGAGGTGGTGCGCCTGAGGAGCAGGGGCAGGCCGGCCCGGGCGGTCGAGGCCGTCAGTTCGTGTGCCGGGTCCAGGCCGCGCGACCACGATGCGGCGACACCGCACAGCGGCAGCACGGGCGCGACCAGCAACAGTGGTGAGGCGTTGCCGAAGAGCGTCGGCGACGCGACCGCGTCCAGCAGCAGCGCCACCAGGGTGACGACGACGGTCATGGCCAGCCACGGTGCCATGACCGGCGTCAGCCAGGCCGCCACCCACCTCGGGCGGCGTCGCCGCGAGGGCACCGGGACGGCCGCGTCCAACTGCGGTTCCAGACCGGCCCGGACGGTGTCGACGAGCGCGGCGATGCCGGGCGCCTCGGTGGCCACGGAGGCCGCCAGGCGGCTCCGACACGGCGCGCACGTCTCCAGATGGGCCTCCAGCGCCCATACCGCGTCCGCGGCCATCGTCGCGTCACCACGTGCATAGTCGTCGATCAACCGCCTCGACGCGTGTTCCCCGCTCATGACAGCGCCTCCCGCATCGCGATCCGGGCCCGGCGGGCGCGGGTCTTGACCGTGCCTTCGGGCAGTCTGAGCAGGACGGCGGTCTCCCTGACGGAGAACCCGTCGAGCACCGTGGCCTGCAGTACCTCTCGGAGTTCCGGCGCCAGTCGCCGCAGGGCGTCGCCGACGTCGCCGCCGACGGTCCCGGCGAGCGCCTCCTCCTCCGCCGCGGGCACCAGCGCCCGCTCGGCGGCGGCGACCGGCGGTTCGGCATGGTGGGCACGGCGCCGGAACGCGTCGACGAGGCGGCGCGCCGCGATCGTCCACAGCCACCCGACGGCCGTCCCGCCGACCGCGCTCCCGGCGAACGCACCGGCCGCGCGCCACACCGCCAGATAGGTCTCCTGCATGACCTCGGCGACGATCTGCTCGTCCGCGCAGCGGCGGCGCAACCGCACCGCCAGCCATGGTGACGTGCGTCGGTACAACTCGTCGAACGCCCTGCGGTCGCCTCTGGCCACCAGCCGGACGAGGCGTTCCTCGTCCAGCTCGTCCAGTGCTCTCCTGAGTGATCTCACACCAGCCAGACGCCCGATCCGGCGCACAGGTTCTGCGCCTGCCGTGACCTGCGTCACAGTGTCACGCGCGGAGGATTTCGATCCCCGTGAAACCCGGTCGCCGGCTTCGATCCGGTTCGGCAACTGGTGAACAGGTTCCGGCCGGACACATCCGGCTCGGCCGAAACCTCGCGTCCTCCAGGCCGACCAGGCTCAGCCGGGCCACCCGCCTGCGGGGCCACCGCCGTCACGAAGAGCCCGCTCGAGCCGCCCCGATCTCACCCGGCCAAACCACTGGTGAAGGCAGTCCGACCACTCGAACGCCCTGTCATCACCCCATGTGCCTGCCGGGACCGAGCCGCACGACGGACCTCGGGCGGTGCGGCCGGCGGGCCAGAGCTCGGTACGGGCGGCGCTTCGCCGTGTCGACGGTTCGCCGCCCGCCGACGGGTACCGGTTCAGAGCAGTTCGAGGACGGTGGCATTGGCCATGCCGCCGCCCTCGCACATGGCCTGCAACCCGATGGGTCAACCCCCGGCCGAAGGCCGGGGGTTGATGCCGTTGTCCCGCATGTGGTGGACGAGGGTGGTCATCGGCCGGGCGCCGGAACCGTGCCCACGGTGGCCGGCCCGCCGTGGCTGCCACGCGTCCGGCGGACCGTCAGTTCTCTGCGTTCCAGCTCGGACCGGCCTCGGCATCCCGGCGGTCCAGAGCCTCTGCAGTGGCGGGGTACTTGGCGCGGAGCCGGTCCCGGAGGGACTGCGACGGCGCGCCGGCCACCGATGCCGCGGCGGCTTCCACCCCCGGGCCGGCGAGCACGACACCGGGTACACGCAACTGCGCGACCTCCGCTTCCAGCTCGGCGACACGGGCCTCGAGCAGCTGCACGTCCCGGGCCGCGCCCCTGTACCCCTCCTTGTTGCGCCTGGCGACATCCGTGAGGGTGTCCACCCGGTCCGCGAAGGCATCGCGTTCGGCGGCGATCGGCTGCACGACCTCGCCGGCGATGACCGCCGCAATCCAGTCGACCCATTCGTTGATGCGCTCGATGCCCGGCGCGCCGATCAGTTCGGCGCCCTGCAGGCCGTTGAGCATCGCTGGGCGGATGGCGTCGGCGATGCGCTGCTGCGGGCCGTGCTGCTCGGTCACAGCTGCTCCTCGATGACGATTCGGACGGCTTCGCCGACCGCTTTGACGCGGATGGTGTCGGGAAGCGATCTTCCCATGCTTCGGCTCGCCGGGTTCGACGCGGGAGAGCCTGCCGACCGGCCGATGCGTCCGGTGTCGGGATGGTGACACCACGGACACGCGACCCCGGGCGGCCGGCCGGGTCGGGAACGACTCCGACGCCCCCGACCCGGCCGGTCCGTCGGTAAGGGCGCGGCGGGGCAGGACGTCGAGGACGCCGCACTGGTCCACGCCCGGGTACAGCCGACGTCTGCGTCGGCCGCAGTGACCGGCATCGGTGAATTGGCAACCGCCGACCCCGCCGGACGACCATGGTGGTATGCGCACGGCCGCCGCTGTCGATCAGAGGAAGTGAATCAGATGGCAGCCATCTCCACCCTGGTCCCGCTCGGGACACCGGCGCCGGACTTCTCGCTGCCCGCGATCGACGGCCGGGTCGTGGCACGGGACGACTTCGCCGCCGCACCGGCCCTGCTGGTGGCCTTCCTGTGCAACCACTGCCCGTACGTACGGCACGTTGAGCAGGCTTTCGCCGAGTTGGTCGGCGAGTTCCCGGACCTCGCGGTCGTCGGGATCTGCAGCAACAGCCCGACCGTCGTACCCGCCGACGACACCGACGGGCTGCACGCCCAGGTCACACGCACGGGGTGGGCCTTCCCGTACCTCGTCGACCTCGACCAGTCCGTCGGCCGGGCGTACCAGGCTGCCTGTACACCGGACTTCTTCCTCTACGACGCCCACCGCGAGCTGGCCTACCGGGGCGCGATGGACGACTCGACACCCGGCAACGGGAAACCGGTCACCGGGGACCTGCTGCGGCACGCCATCGACCTGGTGCTGGCCGGCCGGACCGTCCCGGAACCGCACCGGCCGAGCATGGGCTGCTCCATCAAGTGGGCGTGACGGACGACTGCCGGGCGGGCCTACGGGAGATCACGGCGTTCCGGCCGTACCGAACCGTGGGCGGCACCTCTCGAACACATTGAATGCGACTTCGGGCACCTGATTCATCGGACTGTTCTTGTGCCACCTCGGACGCAGCCACCGACTACCGTTTCTGCCACGTACGGCGGGAAGCGATCAGGTCGTGGTACCAACCGTACGACGCCTTCGGCGTGCGCACCCGGGTCGCCTCGCTGCTCGCGCCCGGGCTGTTCACGTGGCCGGCGATGGACGCGTGTCGGCGGCATGATCCGTCGGGCTGCTGCGCCCGGCTACAGCCCGTAGCGCCATCGTCAGCACCATCGGGCCTCCTGCTCCCAGCAGCGGATGCCCCACACGTCGCCCTGCAGCGCCCCCGGCGCGCATCCTCGGGCAGCGCTTCACGTCGTGACATGCCCACCCGGAGCAGCATGTCCGGTCGCCGCTGCCGATCTCGGCAAGTCGGGTGATCCGCCCTCGGTGATACTGGCGATATGGACGTACCGGTGCCCGCGATCGGCGAGGCTCCTGAGGATCCGTTCACAGTGAGCCGTTCGGCGTGGGCGGTCCTGGACGACCGTGGCAGGGTCGTCGGCTGGAGCGAGCGGGCCGAGGCCCTGCTCGGTTACCGGCCCGGCGAGGCGCTCGGTCGCGCGGCCGCCGAGTTCCTGGTCCACCCCGCCGATCGGGACGCCGTGCTGACCGCGGTCGCGGAGTGTGAGCGCGAGCGCGGCTGGTACGGGGTGCTGCCGGTGCTGCACCGGAGCGGCCGCAGGGTGGAGCTGGGGTTCCGGGCACGTACCGTGACGCGGGTCGACCTACGTTCCGAGTGGTTCCTGGTCGCAGCGCCCGCCGAGGAGGTGGCCCAGTGGGAGGCGGACCGATCGGTACTCGACGGCCTGTTCCGGCGCTCCCCGATCGGCCTGGCGGTGCACGCCCCCGACCTGAGCATCCTGCGGGTCAACAGGGCGATCGCCCGGTTCAGCGAGGTCCCGGTCGAGCAGCACCGCGGCCGGCGGATAGGTGACTTCCTGATCGGTCCCGACATGGAGACGGTCGAGGAACGGCTGCGACGGGTCCTGGAGACGGGCGAGCCGCTGATCTTCACCGAGCAGCCCTGTCGGGTCCGGCGGGATCCCGGCCGTGAGCGCATGGTGGCGATCTCGGCCTTCCGGATGCAGGACCCCTCGGGCCGGGTCCTCGGGGTCACCGAGACGGTGGAGGACGTCACCGACCGCCACCGGGCCCGGCGCCGCCTGTCGCTGCTCAACCGAGCGAGTACCCGGATCGGCACCACCCTGGACGTGGCGCAGACCGCTCGGGAACTGGCCGACGTCGCGGTCCCCGATCTGGCCGACGCCGTCATGGTGGACCTTCTGGAGCCCGTGATCCGGGGCGAGGAGCCCGTCCAGGCATCCGGGCCGATGCGCAGGGCGGCGGTCCAGGCGGTCGTACCGGGGGCGCTCAAGGTGATGTACCCGGTCGGCGAGGTCTTCTCCTTCGATCGCCGCACGCCGCAGGCCAAGTGCCTGATCGAGCAGTCGCCGGTCGTCGAATTCGAGCTGGAGAGCAGCCCCGGCTGGTACTTCCAGGACCCGGAGCGCTCCAGGCGTGCTGTCGCCCTGGGGGCCCACTCGCTCATCGTGGTGCCGCTGATCGCCCGCGGCCTGATCCTGGGCATCGTCAGCCTGTGGCGGGCCCGGCGGCCCGAAGCGTTCGAGGAGGACGACCTCACGCTCGCCGAGGAGTTCGCGGCCCGCGCCGCCGTCTGCATCGACAACGCCCGCCGTTTCACCCAGGAGCACCGAGCGGCGCTGACCCTGCAGCGCAGTCTGCTGCCCCACGGACTGCCCGAGCACCGTGCCGTCGAAGTCGCCCATCGCTATCTGCCGGCCGATCCGGCCGCGGGCATCGGCGGCGACTGGTTCGACGTGATCCCGCTCTCCGGCGCCCGCGTCGCCCTGGTCGTGGGCGACGTGGTCGGCCACGGCCTGCACGCCGCAGCCACCATGGGCCGACTGCGCGCCGCCGTCCACACCTTGGCCAACCTGGACCTCGCGCCGGACGAGGTCCTCTCCCATCTGGACGATTTGGTGAACCGCCTCGCCGATGAGCAGGAGATGGCCGACGGAGGTTCGCAATCGCAACAGATCGTCGGCGCGACCTGCCTCTACGCGGTGTACGACCCCGTCGCCGGGCAGTGCACGTTGGCACGGGCCGGCCACCTGCCGCCTGCGGTGGTGACTCCGGACGGCCGCTTCAGCCTTCTCGACCTACCCGCCGGACCGCCTCTGGGCCTGGGCGGGCTGCCCTTCGAGGCCGCAGAGCTGCAGCTCGCGGAAGGCAGCCTGCTGGCGCTGTACACCGACGGGCTCGTCGTGGCCCGGGACCGCGATCTCGACACCGGGCTGCAGCGGCTGCGCGAGGCACTGTGCCGGCCCGCCCAGCTCCTCGAGGAGACCTGCACGGCGGTGGAGGACGCCCTGCTGCCGAAGTTCTCCCACGACGACGTCGCGCTGCTCATCGCCCGTACCCGGGTGCTGGCGGCGGAGAACGTGGCCTCCTGGGAGTTGCCCGCAGAGCCCACCGCCGCCGCCCGGGCCCGCCGGTTGACCACCTCCACGCTGGCGGAGTGGGGGCTCGACGAGCTGGCCTTCATCGCCGAACTGACCGTCAGCGAGCTGGTCACCAACGCCTACCGCTACGGCGGGGCACCGGTGATCCTGCGGCTGATCCGCGACCGCGTCCTGATCTGCGAGGTCTCCGACGGCAGCAGCACCTCACCCCACCTGCGGCGCGCCCGCATGACCGACGAGGGCGGGCGCGGTCTCTTCCTGGTCGCCCAGCTCACGGAACGCTGGGGTACCCGCTACGCCCGGGACGGCAAGACCGTGTGGACCGAGCTGCCGCTGCCGTAGCCAGGACCGAAGTGACTTCGGCCCCACGCAGGACACGCTGCAAGCAGGCATGGACCGCACAACGACGAAGAGCCCGGGGCCGGACGAACCTGCCGGGTGGTCGTTCGGTCCGGCCGGAATCTCCGTCTACCGTCCTGCCACAGCGGACGACCGGAAGCCGACCCACTTCGGGGCAGGCGATGCCGATCCGCTTCGCCTCGTCCCGGAAGAGCGCCTGGCCTACCTCCGATGCCTCGCCCGGTGGGCGGCGATCACGTCCCGGCACCAAGCGTACAAGGCCTTCGGGGTGCGTTTCTGCGTCTCGAAGTCCACGTGGACGAGGCCGAAGCGCTGCTGGTAGTCCTCGGCCCGCCGGACACCCTGTCATCCTCTGCAGGCCCACACGTCCCGCGGGCGCCGCCGTCCACGCCGCTCCGACGGGACTCCCCGAGCGCCTGCGCGAGGGGCCAGCGGGGACGGAAAGACCGGCTGCCCCTCCGTCAGCCCGCGGTCAGGGCAGGGGCGTCGGCAGAGCGGCGAGCCGAACTCGGTCGGATCACGCGCGGGGATCACGGTGTGCGACCGTCAATTTCTCGCGTACTCGCGGTTTTTCGGACTCCGCATTGTTCCCGTGGCGTCGGGAAGGGAGGGTGCGCGTGAGCCGTTCCGGCAGTCCCGGGAGCCACTGATGACCAGCGCCGCCGTACCGTCGGCCGCTTGTCCGGGATCGGGGCCGGCGGCCGGAAGCCCGAACACCCCACTTCCCCCACAAAAAGGCACGCCATGCGCTTTTCGATCCACCGGATGCGGCGCCCGCTCCCCGTTCTCCTCGCCGCCCTGCTCCTGGCTCTGCTCGCCCTGACCACAGTGCCCGCCCAGTCTGCCCATGCCGTCAACGGCAGTACGTCGCCGTGCGCGCTCCGGGGGCAGGGAGCCGGTCTCAACGCGGGCCAGAACACCGACTACACCCAGTTCCAGAACCCCATCGGCACCAAGAACATCGGCGTGGTGTACGTCGACTTTCCCGACATGGCCGGCGCCGGCAGCGTCGCCGACTACTACAACGTCCTGTCCCCGGCGGCCAATTGGATGTGGAACGCCTCGTACGGCAAGACCTGGCTGAACATGCAGGCACCGGTGAACGCGTGGGTCCGGATGCCGTCCACCTCCAACAGCTACGGCTTCCCCAGCCCCACCTACCAGCAGCACACCCAGTACGTGACCGACGCGCTGACGGCCGCCGCGGGCGCCGGCGCCAACCTGGCCGCGTACGACATGTTCTACATCGTCCCGACCGCGTACTCCCGGATCAGCCGCTCCTCCGCCTGGTCCTGGAGCCCGTCCAGCCCGGTCGTCATCAGGGGCACCTCACTCCACTGGGTGGCAACGTTCGGTACGGACATGTGGAACTGGGGCTATAAGGAAGTCGGCCACGAGACCGCGCACTCCTTCGGAGCGCCCGACCTGTACGCCTACAGCGGCGATCAGTTCCAGTACACCGGCGGCTGGGACCTCATGGGCAGGATCAGCGGCTGGGGACCCCAGTACTTCGGCTGGCTCACGTGGAAGTTCGGCTGGATCGGCGACAACCAGGTGGTCTGCGTGTCCCAGTCGGGAACCCAGAACACCGCCACCTTGAACGGGGTGGAGTACACCGGCGGTTACAAGCTCCTGGTGGTGAGGACCGGCGGTACCACCGCGTACGTCGCCGAGGCCCGGAGGAAGGCCTACAACGACTCCAGCGCCTGCTCGAGCGGTGTGCTCATCTACAAGGTCGACACCTCCGTCGCGACCGGCCAGGGCCCGATCCGGGTCGTGGCCAACCCCAACGCCCCGGCGCCACCGACTGGTTGCACCACGCTGGACATGGCCGCCTGGCAACCCGGCCAGACCTTCTACGACCCCGCCTCGAACGTCCGGTTCACCGTCCAGTCCGCCGATGCCTACAACAGCAGGGTGAACGCCATCAAGTGGTGACCTGATGCGCGGAACCTTCCGGCCGTCGGGTGACCCGCCCGACGGCCGGGAATCACCGGCCTCTGCCGCCGGCGAAGAGGGAAGGCCTACCCGGGTGGCCCGTCGTGGCCCGACGGCGAAGCCTTCGACCCGGTTCGGGGGTCGGCCGACGATGCCGCCCCGACGGGCGTCCGAATGGCCTTCCGGGTGGTACCCAGCTTCCTGAGCACGTGGGCCACGTGCGCCTCGACCGTGCGCGGCGAGAGGAACAGCGTTTCGGCGATGGCCTGGTTGGTGGCACCCACGACCAGCAGGTCGGCCACCTGCTGCTCACGGGGGGAGAGCCGGTCCCCGTATCCGCGGCGGCCGGGTGAGGAAGGCCGGGCGAGACCGAGTTCGCGCAGGAGGTGCTGGCAGCGGGCGGCGTCGCCGGTGGCACCGAGCCGCGTGTAGGTGTCGACGGCCTCGCCGAGGTGGGCGGCGGCGTCCTCCGGACGGACGCCGGCCAGGGCACGACCCCGGCGCGCGGCGGCGCCCGCGGTCTCGTACGGGCGGCCGATGTCGCGCCACCTGTCACGGGCTCGCGCGAAGCACTCGGCGGCGGCCTCCGGTTCGGCCTCCTGGAGCAGAAGACCCCGGACGGATTCGAGTTCGGCACTCGCGCCGGGCGCGTCCCGGCCGACCAGTCCGTGCTCGACGTCGTCGACGAGCTGTTCGGCGGCCCGGCGGTCACCGCGGGCCAGCGCGGCCTCGACGGCCACCGGGACCAGACCGGTCGCGCGGGCCCAGGCGGCGGCACGGCGCAGCCTCGCCACAGCGGGCGCAGCGATCGCCCAGGCGTCCTCGGCGGCGCCCTCGGCCAGCCGGAGCCCGGCCAGCCCGGCGGCGGCCCGCAGCGCCGAGGTCACCTGGGACTCCCGTGCCCCCATCTCGGCTGCGGCGGTGAGGTGTTCGGATGCCCTGGTACGCCGACCGCGGGCGGTGGCCAAGTGGCCGATGAGCAGTGCCTGCTCCACGCCGGCCATGGCGATGCCCGGGTACTCGGTGCTGAGCGCGGCAAGGCGCTCCTCCAGGCCGACCCAGTGGCCGGCCAGCAGCTCCAGGCGCAGCAAGGCGATCCGGCTGTAGCACTCCAGGTACGGGACACTGCTGCGCCGCGCCAGCTGCCGACTTTCCGTCAGGAGGTCTGCGGCGTGGCGGTCGTGGCCGAGCTCGATGGCGATCTCGCCGACGTTGTAGAGCGCCCGGACGGTCTGGCGCAGCACCGCGACGTCATCGCCCTGCCGGGGCAGCTCCTCCAACAGCTTCCAGACGGCCGGGTCGCCGTTCCTGGCCACCAGGGTCAACCGGGTGGCGCGGACCATGGCCCGCGTCGCCTCGGAGTCCTCCACGAGGGTCTGCTCGGCCCGGTCGATCCAGTCCCGTGCCCGGCCGGAGGCCCCGTTCTGCTCGTTCATGGCCAGCGCGACCATCGCCCGGGCGGCCCGCTCCGGACGAGTCGCCAATTCGTCGACAGCACACTCGAGTTCCTGGAATCCAGCCCGATCACCGGCGTGGGTGATCACGAGCAGGCCGAGCGCCAGGCGGATCTCGCCCCGGGTGGCGACGGGAAGCCTCGGATCGGCGAGGATGCGTCGGAGCACGGCGGCATTGGCAGTGTAGTCCACTCCGTTGACGGCGATCCGGGCGAGCGCCAGGGCGGTGCGTGAGCGCAGGTCGTCCGCGAGGCGCGGCTGTTGGAGGATCCGGTGCAGCAGCGTGGCAGCCGTGCCCGCGTCGCCGAGCGCGACGGCCTGGTCCGCGGCGGCCTCCGCCCGGCGGAGCCAGGCCTCGTGGTCGCCCACCGCGTGGGTGTGGTGGGCGATCTGTACCAGCGGGGCGGGAACCCGGGTCTCCAGTTCCGCAATGGCCCTGCGGTGGAGGCGGTTGCGTTCGGGGCCGGGGACTCGCCAGTAGGCGACCTGCTGGGCGAGGACGTGGCGGAAGGTGTAGCGGTCCGAGCCCGCCTCTCGGAGTACGGCGGCGTGCAGCGTCTCGATGAGGGCCCGGGCACCCTCCTGCGGGTCGAGCCCGGCAAGCCGGGTGAGCAGTGCCTCGGTGGCGGGGACGGCCAGCACGGCTGCGGCGTCGACGATCGCGGCGGCGGCGGTGGACAGGGAGGCGAGCCTCTCGGTGACGGCGTCGCGCAGCCCCTGCGGGATCTCGGCGCGCTCCAGTTCCGCGGCGAAGTCCGGCCCGGTCGCGTCCTGCCGGCCGTGCTCGGCCAGCGTGATCAGATCCTCCTCGGCGACCAGCGGCAGTCCCTCGCTTCGCGCGAACAGACGGGCGCAGAGCTCCGGGGTGGCGTCCGCGCCGAGCGCCGCAGTGGCGAGCTCCTGGACGTCCTGTTCGGACAGCGGGGTGAGGCGGAGCAGGGCTCCGTTGGTCCCGGGCGGGTGGCGGTAGGCGGCGCCGAGCACGCGGGTGTCGGTCGGCAGGTCCTCGGCACGGTAGGTGAGGACCAGACCGAGCTGTTCGGGCTGGTCGCGGGCGAGGAGCAGCAGCAGGTCGCGGGTGGCGTCGTCGACCCAGTGCAGGTCCTCGACCACCAGGAGGGTCGGTCCGAGGGCGTCGAGGAAGGAGGCGACGGCTTGTACCAGTTGGTGCCGCTGGGTGCGTGCGTCCTCGGGGCGGGGCGGCGGGTCGGGCAGCCGGTCGGCCAGGTCCGGGAGCAGCGGGGCCAGCGCGCCTGCCGTCCGGGGCAGGCCGGCCGTGGGGAGGAATCGGCCGGCCTTGCGCAGCGCGTCCACGACCGGGCCGTACGGGTAGGGCTCCCGGAGCGGATGGCAGTGGCCGGTGAGCACGCGGTGACCTTCGGCGGTCAGGACCGAGGCCGCCTCGTGGACCAGCCGGGACTTGCCGATCCCGGCCTCGCCCTCGACCAGAACCACGGCCGGCGGGTGCCGGGCGGCAGCAAGCAACAGGCCCAGCTCCCGCTGCCGGCCGACGAGCGGGAACGTTCCTCCGAGGGCCGCAGCGCCGGGCCCGATGACCCGTGCCACACGATCACCTTTTCTCGCTACTCTGCCTCCTACTCTCACGCTGGATCCGCCTCGGCGGCAAGCCTTCGACCGGCCCTCCCGGGCAGGATGTCACCGGGGCCGTAGGGGACGGCGCCGGTGGGGCGTCACGACCCGGGCAGCACCGGGAGTAGTTTCGCGGTCACCTGAGTCCCGAGGGTCGAACACCACACCCGGAGGCTCGCCGCATGCGCCTCGACCAGCCGGAGGCCACGACCGTCGCAGGCCTCTCCGTCCTCGGGCTGACGCGGGGAGGCCGAGCCCTGCGGTGGAACCGTCGGTCGGCGCTGCCGCCACCGCCCGGCATCCCTGACCTGCACGGTGAGCGTGCGGCCGTGCACGGTGAGCAGCAGGGCCAGGTCCGGACTGCCACTGTGCCGCACCACGTTGCTGGAGAGCTCCGTGACGACGAGCGCCAGAGCCTCGTCCATGGATTCGTGCAGGTTCCACCGCTGCGCCATCGCCCCGGCGAACCGCCGCAGCGCGGGCACCGATTCGGCGCTCGCGGCCATGACACACGCGGCCGACCTGGCTGGAGGACCGGCTGTCCGGCCCGGCAGGCCGGGGCCGGGGGTGGTGCGGCGGAGGGGATCGGTACTGATCATCAGTGACTCCCGAAGCTGCTGGGACCGTCCTCTGCACGTCACGCTCCCTTCCCGGGGCCGCCGAAACAATGCGGTATCGGGAAACCGCGGGTACCCGACAAATCCGCCGATTGCCGGGTGGCCGAACCCGTACGGCGATCACGCGATCCCCGGCAACGACCCGCGCGCGGCGGAAGCGCACGAGAAGATCGCCAGGGCGGAGCGCGCCTGCCGGCCGGCGGGGCACGAGAGGAACCCGACGCGGGGCACGCAGATCGCGGTCGACGTGAAGGTCGAGACCCTCGTCGACCTTCAGCGGACGGTAGGCGGCACCACCTCGTGCACGGGCCGGTTCCGGGCGGCCCTCCAGCGGGAGATGGACAGCGCCAGGCAGCCCGAGCCGTCGGCGCGGTGATGCCCCCCACCGGGACCGGCGCCGTCGGCGTCCGGCCACGGCCGGATTCCTCCCGGCACCCGAGGGCCCGGGTCATCGGCCAGTCCCTTTTTCGCCCGACCGGAGTTGCTCACCGATCATGGCAGCCCTCCGACAGACAGTGATCCGCTCGCTCACCGCCTCGGGCCGTGGGTGTTCAGGAACAGTACCGGGCCGTCCAGATCGGCAGTCAGTGCTGCGGCGAACGCCTTGGCGGTGTACACGGGGTCCAGCCGCAGTCCGGTGGCCGCGGCGACATTCGCAGCGGCGCCGGCCTC
The DNA here is from genome assembly GCF_040680995.1 of Kitasatospora sp. NPDC051914. NCBI lineage: Bacteria > Bacillati > Actinomycetota > Actinomycetes > Kitasatosporales > Streptomycetaceae > Kitasatospora > Kitasatospora sp. NPDC051914. The sequence continues at coordinate 61,080 of NZ_JBFAXX010000018.1, read as the reverse complement.
GGGCGTGGGGTGGCCGTAACCGTTGCCCAGGTAGGCACGGGTCGAGGCGAGCCGCAGCGGTGGAATGTCGAATGCCGCTCCGCGCTTGCGCAGCACAGTCGCGGCCCGGTCGGCGAGCCGAGTCAGATCGCTCGCGGCGAGCGGCAGGGTGTCGTTGACCACGACCCCGAGCACCTGCGACCGCAGTCCGGCCAGTGCGCAGCCCAGTGCCAGACCCGCGGCGGTCCCGCCCGAGCCCACGGCGGTGACGATGTGCAGGGGCTCCGGCAGTTCGCCCGCGGCCACCTGCTCCCCGAGTTCCAGTCCCGCCTCGACGTAGCCGAGCACGCCGATCGGTGCGGAGCCGCCGGCGGGCAGGTAGTGGGGCAACCGCAGTCGGTGTGCGTGTCGCAGGAACAGCCACGGTGCGGCGGCGATCGTCAGCCGCTTGGTGCGGGTGAAGTGGATGGTCGCGCCGGACGACCGCAACCTGCGCTGCTGCTCGCACACATGCGTGTTCCCGGGCTGGTCGATGAGGGCGAGGACGGTGTCGATGCCGAGTTCGCGTGCGTACAGCGTTGCCGCCAGGCCCCAATTCGTCCCGGTCGCGCCGACGGTCAGGATGGTGCGCGCCCCGCGACGTCTCACCTCGGGCAGGAGCCACTCCAGCTTGCGGACCTTGTTGCCGCCCCAGCCGCCTGAGCCGTAGCCGCTCTCGTCCTTGCACCACAGGTCGTTGCGGGTGGTCCCGGTGAGTTCTCGCACCGGAGTGGGGCCGTCCCCGAGTCGGAGGAACGGCAGGGTTCGCTCAAGTTCGGGACAACGCCCGTGCAGCAGTGCCGTGTTCATACGTCTCCCAGAACGCGACGGATGTAGGCACCGGCGAACCGCCCGTCGGGGTCGAGCCGCCGGTGAACCCGCCTGGAAGCTGTCCCGTTCGGGGTACCGCACCCGCAGCGGCGTCGTGAGGATCCGGTCGGAGCGGTCGATCCGGTGCTTCCTACGGCGATGACGATTCGATCGGCCGGTGGGACTGCTTCGCGATGCCCCCGCCGAAGCTGGATCAGAACTGGGCGCGTGTCACGCCGGTCCGTGATGTCAACTACGCTTCCTTCCTCGCTCGATGAGCAGTAATCAGATCGCGGCACCAGGCATAGGAGGCCTTGGGGGTGCGCCGCTGGGTCTCGAAGTCGACGTGGACCAGGCCGAAGCGCTGGTGGTAGCCCTCAGCCCGTCGAACAGGCTGTCATTATGGCAAAGCCCTTACCGTGAGTCACCAGTGGTTCTCAAGTCGGATGTCTGGTGACGGAGTTACGAACAACAGTTAGGCCTTGTCCGCCCGACACGTGACCAGCGACGGCCTTGGTCGTCGGCCAGGGCATGGGGGTGGGAAGCACGCGGTGATCTGCCTGATGCGGGGATACGCCGGCCTGAACCAGATCCACCACGCCCCGGCGTGCCATCAGATGATCAAGCATCCGACAACGTGACGGAGCCCTGAAAAGCACGCTGCCGCGCCGTCCTGGTCGGGCGGCGCGGCAGTCGGTACCGATCGGGATCAGGACGCGAAGTAGCCGTTCAGGTCGGCGATCACGTGGGCGTCACCCCAGGCGTTGGCGAAGGTCACCCGGCCGTCCACGACCGGGACCACCACCAGGTTGGGGACGGTCCGGCCGGCCGTGTAATTGAGGTTGGAGACCCCCGGCCGGTCGATTCCGTGCGGGTAGACGGTCAGGTAGCTGCTCTGGGTCGGGTCGGTGACCGTGACGTTCAGCACGACGGCGGTCACGCCGGTCGCCGGAACGCCCGCCACCCCGGACAACTGGATGCTGACCAGGCCGCCCTGGCCGACCGCGCCGGCCCGGGCCCCGATGCCCCGCCTGGTGTCCAGAAGCCGGACCGGGCCGGCGGCTGAGTACGTCGACCCGGTGGCCGAGTAGTAGCCGGTGACGTCGGCGACCAGGTCGACCGAACCCCAGGCGTTGCGCAGGTCGACCTTCCCGTTCACGACGGGGACCACCACCAGGTTGGGGACGATCTGGCCGGCCGTGAAGTTGAGGTTCGAGACCCCCGGCACCGCCTGGCCGTCCGGGTAGACGGTGACGTAACCGGCGCCCGTCGGGTTCACCGCGGTCACGTTCATCACCACCGCGGTCACCCCGGTCGCCGGGATGCCCTTCACACCTGCCACCTGCAGCGGCACCACACCGCCCTGGCCGACCCGCGCCTTCGGGGCACCGATGCCCTCACGGGTGTCCAGGAACCGCGACGGCGTGATCGGGGTCAGCGCGGACCCGGTGCTGCCATCGGTGTAGTAGCCGGTGACGTCGGCGACCAGGTCGACCGAACCCCAGGCGTTGCGCAGGTCGACCTTCCCGTTGGCGACCGGCACGGTCACCAGGTTGGGGACGATCTGGCCGGCCGTGAAGTTGAGGTTCGAGACCCCCGGCACCGCCTGGCCGTCCGGGTAGACGGTGACGTAACCGGCGCCCGTCGGGTTCACCGCGGTCACGTTCATCACCACCGCGGTCACCCCGGTCGCCGGGATGCCCTTCACACCTGCCACCTGCAGCGGCACCACACCGCCCTGGCCGACCCGCGCCTTCGGGGCACCGATGCCCTCACGGGTGTCCAGGAACCGCGACGGCGTGATCGGGACGAGCCGACTCTTGGCCGGGTTCGCCGCGGCCGTCACGGTGTACGCCTTCGGGAAGTAGCCCGGCGAGGGCGTCCCCTGGGTGTAGCCGACGCCGTCCAGCACCACGTCGTACATGCCCGCCGTCAGACCGTTGGTGTCGACCAGCACGTTGAGCTCGGTGCCGTCGGCGCTGACCGAGACCGGCTTCATGACCGGCTGGTTGCCGTCCCAGCTCTCGCTGCGGGCCAGCTTCACCTTGGTACCCAGGGTGAGGCCGGTGCCGTGGACGACAGCCTGGGTCAGCGTGCCGGCGGCGCCGGTCGCGGGGCTGACCCCGTCCAGCTGCGGGCCCGCCTGACGAGTGCAGCCGGAGTCGCAGACACCCTGCATGCTGTACTCGACCGGCGTCGCCACCTTGGCGGCACTCAGGACCAGGACTGCCTGGCCTGCCACGGAACTGCTGGTGGCCTGGCACCGGGCGCCGAACGTGCCGTACGAACCGTTGCACTGGTACGTGAGGTTGCGGTCCACCCAGTCGGTGTTTCCGGCCACAGTCAGGTACGGGTTCTCCACACCGGTGGCGCTCGCGGTGCCGACGACGTTGAAGGCCTGGTTGGGCTTCATGTCGACCACGGCGCAATAGGCGGTCGAGGACTCGGTCAGCACCCCGCTGCGCAGCGGGAAGCCGTCGACCGAGATCTTGTTCCCCGCGCACTCCGGCGCCCAGCCTTCCGCCGTACCGACCTTCCAGGTGTCCACATTGGTGTGGATGGTGCTGCCGTTGTACCCGGAGGCCAGCACGATCACCACGTAGGAGGTCGATCCGGTGACCCGACAGGCGATGCCCCACTGGGTGCAGACGAACTTGCCGTTGGCGTCGACGACCATGAGGAGTGTGGAGGGGTCGTAGCGCGAGCCGAGGGTCCGCGCGCTGAACCAGAACCTGTCCGTGGCAGAGCCGGTGACCCGGATGCAGCGGGAGTCCAGCGCCGAGGTCAGGTCGAACGGCATGGACGGTCCGCCGACCTTCATCGAGGACGGAGTCGGGCAGGTCGCCGTCGGCGAGAGGTCGCGGCGCACCAGCTTGTAGGTGTCCGTGGCCTGCCAACCGGCTCCCACCAGCATCGCCGTGTACGGGACACCGGCAGTGAACGCACAGCTGCCGGTGGAGCTACCGCCGATGTTCGTGCAGGTCGGCGCGTTGCCCGCCGCGTCGGCGAACTGAATCGAGGCGTACGCCTGGTTCTTGGTGTTGGTGTAGTCGTACATCTCGGCGGTGGAGTGCTGGTCGGCCGGCAGGCTCAGGCAGGCCTGCTGGACGTCCGCCGTCAGCGCGATCTCCGCACCCCAGGCGCCGCCGAACTTCGACTGCGGCCAAGTGGCGCACCCGGCCGCCTCGCCGGTCCGGTTGATCACCAGCTGGTAGGCCTTGGCCGGCGTCCCGCGCAGCACCGCGCGGAACGGAGCGGTGCCGGTCAGTTTGCAGACGGCGTACGAGCGGCCCCCGTTGTCGCACTGCTTGGCGCCGTTCGCGTCGTCGACCTCGACGGCGACGCCGGTGCCGTCGGCCGGCGGCCGGTCGAGCAGGTACAGGCCCTTCCCGGCGGCGGTCGGCAGAGTCAGGCAGAGCTGCTGCCCGGGCCCGCCGAACGTGCCCTTGGCCGCGCCGGACACCAGACCGTTGTCAGCGGTCGCGGTGCAGCCGCGGGTCTCCGTGGCCGAGTGGAAGGCCATGCCGAACGCACCGGCGTCGACGACCTCCGGATCGACCGCCCAGGTGTAGTCGCCGGCGGCGAGGTCGCAGGACCCCGTCGCACACCCCCCGGCGGTCAGCGGAGTGCCGTCGGTCTTGAACAGCCCGCCGGAGGGGGCCGTGACGGCCGACGCCGAATTGAAGGAGTAGTGGGAGGCCGCCGGCACCCGCAGGGTGCGGCAGCGCGCGGTGGCCGTGAGGTCCGGCGAGTCGCCGTACGCCTGCGGCTCCACCGTCACGCATCCCTCCGGGGTGGAGAGCCGTGCCGCGGTGTAGTCATAGGTCTCGGCCCCGCCGAAGACCGGCTGGACGGTCAGCCGGAACGGCGCCGTGCCGGTGAGCGTGCAGTCGAAGCTGGTGCGCTGGTCGTACTGCGTGTTGCAGAGGCTCGCACCGGTCGCGTCGTAGACGGTCTGGACGACCCGGAACGAGGAGCTGTGGCTGCGCAGCACCTCGCCGGCCGCCATGTTCAGGTCGTAGCAGTCGGCCGCCATGCCGAGCGGCAGCGAGCCGTGGAAGACGGTCGGGGCCGCGAGGGTACGGTCGGCGGCGTTGACACCCTTGCAGCCGCTCGTGGAGAGCAGCGGAACGTACGAGACCGCGATGGCGGTCCGCAGGCTGTCGTTGCTCCTCACTTCCAGGGTGTGGATGCCGGCCTGGCCAGTGGGGCAGCGCAGCCAGCCGTTCGAGCTGACGCCGGGCCTGTCGCAGGTCACGGCGGTTCCGTCCGGAGCCACCAGTGAGGGGTGGATCGAGTAGGACGTCGAGCTGACCTGGACGAGGACAAGGTCCTTCTGCTTGAGCGTCACCGGGAAGGAGACGGTCTGGTTCGGGTCGATCGAGCAGCTGACCACGGTCTGCGGGTCAAGGGCCGCCGGACATGGACCGGTTGGATCGGTCTGCTGGAGCGCCCGCGCCACGGCCTCGTGCTCGGCCTTGGGGTCGAGCTTCGGCACGGCCTTCGTCTTCGGCGCGGTCTGCGGCGACGAGTCCGCGGGGGCGGCACTCGCCGCTCCGGCCGACGGGGCCGCCGCCGCGCTGTCCGGCTGCGGCGTGCTGGTGGCCGCCGGCGACGGCGCAGCCGCGTGGGCGGGGCCGGTCTGGCCGACCAGCGAGGCCAGGACGGTGAGCAGCAGGGCACCGGAGGCGATTGCGCCGCCTCTGCCCTGTCTGTGTCGCACTCTTCTGCCGAACGGCAGCAGTTTCATGAACTCCCCCCAGATGCAAACAGGCCCGACTCCCATGACCATCACAGGAGTTGCCAAGCAGGCGGAGTCTAGCGAGTCGCATACGCACCGGAAGCACCAGCACCGCCTGACGGTTTCGGCTGACCCGGCAGGACTCGAACCTGCGACACGCCGCTTTGGAGACGGCTGCTCTGCCAGCTGAGCTACGGACCAGTGCGTTGCCGAGGAATCGAACCTCGCCATCCCGGAGAGAGCAGGGGATGCAGCCCCGCTTTCACCCCAGCGCCAACGCTTGGTGGTGAGCACGATGGTAGGAAGCGCGGATCATACGGCGCGAGCGAATTACCCGGCGGGCTCGGCTCGATCGAGACGACAGCGGGCCGGCATTTCGGCGCGGGAGCGTCCGAGGCGTCTTCGGCCACAGCCTGACGGTCCCGGTCGCCGCCGGCCGCAGCACCGGCACCAGCACCAGCACCGGCAAGCAAGCCGGCCGTCGTGGCCCGTGTCTTGGGGATGTGCACCACCCGACGCGAAGCCTCGTCGACGCCGAGCCGTCCGAACAGGCTGCTGCCCCCGAGGCGACCAACCCGATCTCACCGATCCCGACCAGGAGTGCCGCCTCACCAAGCGACTGGTACTCGTAACCGATCAGCCCTGCCGGAACTCCGATATCGGTGGGCACGCAAGCGAAGCCTTGACCACGAGTTACCATCAACCTCTAACTTGGCTACCTGGCAACGGATTTGTGACTAATGCCAACCACCTGTGGCTTGTCACGCAGCCTTGGCCGGGTATTCGGTCCACTACCGGATGGGTGACTCGGTGCGTAGCGGCTGTCATTGGGTGGCCGCTCTCCTGTTGCGGCGGCCAGGCGATCACCGTTGTCACGGGCACAGCGTCCAGGACCGGCACGGCGGCGAGGTCCCGGCGCAGGTCGGCGCCGGCCGACTCGGGAATGACCACGGCGGTGCGGCCGAGCGCGATCAGCCGGAAGAGCTGTGTCGGGTTCCGTACCTCTGCACCCGGTCCTTCCGGACAGCTGCCGCCGGGACGGGGCCGGCGGGCGATCGGGAGCTCCGGCAGTGGTGACGTCGGCCATCTGGACCTGGGAGCGGCTGGCGAGCGGGTGCGAGGCCGGCAGGATCGCGACCTGTCCCTCGATGCAGAGGGCTTCGGTGTCGAGCCCGGCCGCTGAGTCGAAGGGCAGGTGCAGCAGAGCCACGTCAGCTTGCCGACGCGGTTCACGCTGAACGGCGTGGTCTGCTCCTGAGCGCCCCACGTGCTCGGCCCGCTGTGCCTCTCCGGTGCGACGGGCCGAGCGCGTCGGGGTCGGTTCGACGGGCCGTGCGGGTCGCACTCCCGCCCACCGTCCGGGTGTCGTCGTGCCTGGACGGTGAGAACCGGGTCGTTGTCCGGCGGCCGTCCGAACCGCCCCTGCCGGGCGGTCGGACGCCCCCCGCCTCGCGGGTCGCCGGGCGCAGCCTGCCGCGGGATGCTGGAAGCAGCGCCCCGATCGGTCTCGCAGCGCCATTCCGGGGCACGGCAGGAACGGAGTCGGGACACCCGCCATGGACGAAGAACCCGGCGCGGCCGCCGGAGCGGCGCCCGAGGACTTCGCGGCCGTCGTCGACGCCCGCGGAACAGTCCTGGTGTGGAGCGCCGGGGCCGAGCGGCTGCTCGGGTACCGCCCCGAGGAGGTGGTGGGCCGGCCGGCCGGCCGGCTGGTCGCCGAGAAGCTGCCGTCGGCGCTGCGGCGCCACCTGGCCGCCGGCGAGCCCTGGACGAGCGATCTGTCGCTGCGGAACCGGGACGGGGACCGGGTCGCGGTCCAGCTGCGGGGCACGCCGCTGGCGGACTCGGCCGGCCGGACCCACTGGGTCGTCACCCCGGCGGCGGTGACCTACCCCACCGGGCCCGCCGAGGCGGCGACGGCGGAACTGTGGGAGCTCACGCTCGCGCAGCTCCCGCTGCCGGTGGCGATCTACGACCAGGAGGCCCGGTTCGTGGCCTGCAACCAGGTGATGAGCCGGGCCATGGGGCTGACGCAGGAGGAGATGAGGGGCCTGACCCTGTGGGAGATCTATCCCACCCCGCCGCTGGACGAGATCGACCGCCTGCAACGGCAGGTGCTGCGCACGGGTGAGATGATCTTCCGTGAGGAGCAGCCGTTCCGGGCCTCCGGTGAGATCCGCGACCACGCCTGGTCGATCTTCATCTCCCCGCTGAAGGACCCGGCGGGCGAGGTGCTGGGGCTGTCGGCGCTGGTGATCGACATCACCGAGCAGTACTGGGCCCGGCGCCGCCTGGCGGTGCTGAACGATGCCAGCGTGCGCATCGGCGGCTCCCTGGACGTGACCCGGACGGCCGAGGAACTGGCCGAGGTGGCGGTATCGGGCTTCACCGACTACGCCACCGTCGACCTGCTGGAGTCGGTCGTCCAGGGGCACGAGCCGCAACCGGTGCCGCCCACCGTGCCGGTCGTCATGCGCCGCACCGCCCAGCGGTCGGTGCTTCCCGGGTGCCCGGAGTCGGCGGTCGCTGTGGGCGACACCGACGTCTACCCTCCCGGCTCCCCGGCGGCCCAGGCGCTGATCACCGGCCGGGGCGCCCTCTACAGCGTGGGCGACCCGCGGTTGCGCGAGTGGTTGGCGGCCTCCCCGGCCCGCGTCGAGAGCATGCGGCGGTTCAAGATCCATTCGCTGATGATGGTGCCGCTGCGCGCGCGGGGCGTCACCCTCGGCGTGATGCACCTGCTGCGGCACCGCACCGCCGATCCCTTCGGCCAGGACGATCTGGTGCTCGCCGAGGAGATCGCCGCCCGGGCGGCGCTGAGCATCGACAACGCCCGCCGCTACACCCGCGAGCGCCGTACTGCGCTCACCCTCCAGCGCAGTCTGCTGCCCGAACGCCTGCCGGGCGTGCAGGCCCTGGACCTCGCCCACCGGTACATCCCCGCCGGTGCGGGGGACGAGATCGGCGGCGACTGGTTCGACGTCATCGCCCTGTCCGGGGGCCGGGTCGCACTGGTGGTGGGCGACGTCGTCGGCCACGGCGTGCACGCCTCCGCCACGATGGGCCGCCTGCGCACCGCCGTACGGACCCTCGCCGACGTGGACTTCACGCCCGACGAGCTGCTCACCCGGCTGGACGACCTGGTCATCCGCCTCGACCGGGAGGAGGGCCCGGACGCGCGGGGTCATGCGGACGGGGCCTCCGGAGAGGTCGGCGCCACCTGCCTCTACGCCGTCTACGACCCCGTCGCCGGCCGGTGCGACCTGGCCCGCGCCGGTCACCCGCCGCCCGTCCTGGTCACCCCCGACGGCAGCGCGGAACTCGTGGACCTGCCCGCAGGGCCCCCGCTCGGCCTGGGCGGACTCCCCTTCGAGTCCGCCCGGATCGACCTCACGGAGGGCAGCCTGCTCGCCTTCTACACCGACGGCCTGATCGAGGCCCCCGACCGCGACCTCGACACCGGGCTCGACCTGCTGCGCGAAGCGCTGCGCCGCCCGGCCGCCGGCCTGGAGGAGATCTGCGAGGAAGTGCTGCGCAAGGTACGGCCCGACCCGCCGGCCGACGACATCGTCCTGCTGCTGGCCCGCACCGCCACCCTCGGCGCCCACCAGGTACGCAGCTGGCAGCTGCCGGTGGACCCGGCGGCCGTCGCCGGGGTGCGCCGGACGGCGAGCGAGCAGCTCGCTGCCTGGGGGCTGTCCGAGCTCGACTTCGCCACCGAGCTGATCGTCAGCGAGCTGGTCACCAACGCCATTCGGTACGGCGCCCCTCCCATCGAACTGCGGCTGATCCGCGCCGGCGCCCTCATCTGCGAAGTCTCCGACGGCAGCAATACCGCCCCGCACCTGCGCCGTGCCCGCATCTACGACGAGGGCGGACGCGGACTGCTGCTCGTCGCCCAGGTCGCCGAACGCTGGGGCAGCCGCCAGACCGCCCGCGGCAAGACCATCTGGGCCGAACAGGCCCTGCCGGCGGTCAGGAGCGGCGCAGCGGGATCCGCAGCTCCCGGGCCGGCAGCCCTGCGGTGACCTCCCGAACGGACAGTCCGCGGCCGGTCAGCCGCACGCCGTCCGCCGGTCACTGCCAGCGCACGCGGCGAGCGCCCGGCCCGGACTGCTCGGATTCCGTCGTCCATGCACCTCTCCGGCACCGGCGTTCGTATCGATGTCAATCCCCTGGTTTCGTAGAGGCCTTCGTCATGCGGCCGGGTCCTCCTGATGCCGGCCGGCGCGTGCTTCGCTGATGATCCGTTCGAACTCCACCGGAGGCAGTCCGTCGGCCTCGCTGTGCCTGCGGCGCGTGTTGCAGGAGTCGGCAATCCAGAGTCGCCCGGCTCCACCCGCGGCTCCTGGCCCGCCGGTCTACTACCGTTCAGGAAACGTCAGTTGGCCCGGGCACGGACGGGCTCGGCGTCGTGGGGCGGGCCTGGCGTTGCTCCGAGACACGGGTGAGCGTCTCCAGCGGTCGGGTGAGCACCTCGGAGAACGCCAGTTCCGCGGCGCCGATCAGGACGGTGTCAGCGCCGAGTTCGCTGACCCGCAGCCGAAGTTTCTCCCGTACCGCGGCAAGGGCATTGGTGTTGATCCGGCTGCGCACCTGTGCGGCGGATCCGAGGAAGACGTCCCGGAGGGTGCCGCCGAGGATGACCAGGTCCGGATCGAAGAGGTTGACGACGTTCGCGATGCCGATGCCGAGCCAGTCTCCGACGAGGTGCAGAGCCTCCCTCGCGGTGACGTCTCCGCGGTCGGCGGCGGTCACCACCGATCGCACGGCGTCGGCCCCGGTGAGGCGGCCGTCCCGGCCGGCGGCTTCCAGGAGGGCGCGCTCACCTGCCTCGGCTTCCAGGCAGCCGCGGGCACCGCAGCCGCACGGCCGTCCCCGGTACGGGTTGACGGTCATGTGGCCGACCTCGCCGGCGTATCCGCGTTCGCCGCGCAGGAGTTCACCGTCGATGATCACTCCGGCGCCGATGCCGATCTCGCCGTGGAGGTAGACGAGGTTCTGGCTTCCGCGGCCGACGCCGCGCCGGTGCTCGGCGAGCGCACCGAGATTGGCCTCGTTCGCGACGAGGACCGGGACGTCCAGGCCGAGCCGGTCGGCGAACGCACCGGCGAAGTCGACGCCCTTCCAGCCCATGTTGGGGGTGAGGCTGACCAGTCCGTCGGGGTGGCGGACGATGCCGCGTACCGCCACGACGACGCCGACGCACGAGCTGCCGGCCGGTGCGCGGGCCAGCATCTCGTGGGCGAATCCTGCGAGGATGGCGGCCACTCGCGCGGGGTCCTGCGGGTGGCCGTCGGGCCACGGGCACTCGCGACGGTCCAGGAACACGCCGCCGAGTCCGATGAGGGCTGTCGCCAGGCGCTCCACGCCCAGGTCCACCGCCAGGACGTGCACGCGGGTGGACTCCGGCCGGACGACCAGCGAGGGCCTCCCGGCCCGGCCGGTCTCCTGCGGCAACTCCTCGCGGACCAGGCCCGCGGCCGTCAGATCGCCGACCAGGCCCAGGATGGTGCTGCGGTTGAGGCCGAGCCGGGTCGCCAGGACGGCCCGCGAGGTCGGCCCGTCGAAGTGGACGAGGCGCAGCAGGGCACCCAGGTTGTGCTGGCGGACCTCTTCCTGGGAAGGACCGGCTTTCATGGCGGGCGACCCTCATCGTCGGGCTGTGCGGCGGCGGGACATGGCGTCCACACCGGCGGCCACCAGCAGAACCGATCCCGTGACAGCGTACTTGACGCCCGAGCTGTACCCCATCAGGCCCATGCCGTTCTGGATCACCGCGACGACCAGGCCGCCCAGCACGGCGTCGACGACGCGGCCGCGACCGCCGAACAGGCTCGTGCCGCCGATGACGGCGCTCCCGACGGCGAGCAGCAGGACGTTGCTCCCGCCGGTGTTGGGGTCCACGGAGTTGCCCCGGGAGGCGGCGATGATGCCGCCGACGGCCGCCAGGCAGGAGCAGATGACGAAGGCGGCGGTGCGGATGAAGGCGACGTTGATCCCGGCCCGGCGGGCGGCTTCGGCGCTGCCGCCCACGGCGTAGATGTGCAGGCCGAAGCCGGTCCGCTGCAGGGTGAACGTCCCGAGCAGGACGAGGGCCCCGATCACGGGCACGACGATGGGCACGCCGGTGAGGGAGCCGATGACGATGTTGCGGCTGCGCTCCTGGTTGAGCAGGTACACGGCCGCGCCGCCGAGCACGACGACGGCGCCGGTCCGGATGGCGAGAAGTGCCGCCGGAGTGCCGGCGAGGCCCCGGCCGCGCCGGTCGCGGCTGCGGCGCAGTTGCAGGGCGGCGTACCCGGCGGCGCAGCAGGCCAGCAGGACCCAGCCGAGGGCGGGGCTGAGGTTGTCGTTCGCGATGGCCAGGATGGTGGGGTCCTTGATGGAGACGTTCGTGCCTTCCTTCAGCAGGATCAGGACGATGCCCTGGAAACCGAGGAACGCGGCCAGCGTCACCACGAAGGAGGGGATGCCGACCTTGGCGACGAGCGTGCCGATGAGCAGGCCGATGGCCGCACCGGTCAGCATGGCGGCGGCCACCGCGGCGTACCAGGGCCAGCCGTGGTTGGTCAGCAGGACGGCCAGGACCGCGGCGCACACACCGCTGGCGTACCCGGCGGACAGGTCGATCTCTCCGAGGAGCAGGACGAAGACCAGCCCCATGGCGATGGCTATGCTGCCCGCGCTCTGGGTGAGCAGGTTGGCGAAGTTCAGGTTGGACAGGAAGACCGGGCGCAGCAGGGAGAAGAACACGCACAGGACGACCAGGCCGGCGACGGCGGGAAGGGCGCCGAGCTCGCCCGCGCGCACCTGGTCGAGGTAGCGGCGGCCGATGTCCCCGAGGCCGGCGGTTGCGGGCCGGCCTTCCGCGGAGTCGGTGGGGCGGTTGGGCCGCTCGGGCTTCTGGGGGGCGAGGGCGGAGGTCATACGGCGGCTCCGTTGGAGGTGGTCCGGGGGCCCAGGTCGCCGCTGCGGCCCGAGGTGATCAGTTCGACGACCTGAGCGTGAGTCACGTCGGAGGCCTTGACCTGGGCGGCCATCCGGCCGAGGTAGAGCGCGGCTATCCGGTCGGAGACCGCGAAGACGTCGTTCATGTTGTGCGAGATGAGCACGACGGCCAGGCCGTTGTCGGCCAGCCGGCGCACGAGTTCCAGCACCTGCGCGGTCTGGGCGACGCCCAGGGCGGCGGTGGGCTCGTCGAGGACCACGAGCTTGCTGTTCCACAGCACCGCCTTGGCGATGGCCACGGTCTGGCGCTGGCCGCCGGAGAGGCTGGAGACCTTCTGGCGGAGGGACTTGACGGTCCGTACCGAGAGCCCCTTGAGCGTCGCGGCGGCCATCTCCTCCATGGTCGAGTCGTCGAGCACCAGGCCGCGGCGCTTCTCCCGCCCCAGGAACATGTTCTGCACGATGTCGAGGTTGTCGCACAGCGCGAGGTCCTGGTAGACGATCTCCACACCGAGCGCGGCGGCCTCGCGCGGGCTGTGCACCTGGACCGGCCGGCCTTCGAAGAGGTAGTCCCCCGCATCGATGGGGTGGATCCCGCCGATGCACTTGACCAGCGTCGACTTGCCCGCGCCGTTGTCGCCGACGAGTGCCGTGACCTCCCCCGCGTAGGCGCTGAGCGCGACGTCGTGCAGGACCTGGACGGGGCCGAAGCTCTTGTCGATCCCGCGCAACTCGAGAGTCGGTGTTTCTGTCATGGGTGAGGCTCCTGGGGATTGGCGGAGTGGGCCCCGTGCCACCGGCGGCCGGGGCCCACTGGTACGGCCGAGCGCTCGCTACTTGATGCCGGCCTTCGTGCACAGCGCGTCGTAGTCGACGGTGCACAGCTGCGCCTTGGTGACGTAGCCGTCGGTGATGACGCTCTGGATGTCGTTCTTGAAGATGGCCTGGGGGGCCAGCAGCACCGACGGGACGTCACGGTTGCCCGTCGGGTCGTGGACGGTGGCGCCGGTCTGGCTCTTCTTGCCGGCGGCCAGCTCCACCGCGAGGGCCGACACCGCGTCGGCCTCCTTCTTCACCGCCTTGTAGACGGTCATGCACTGGTCGCCGGCCAGGATGTTCTGCAGGCCCTGCACCGAGGCGTCCTGACCGGTGATCGGCACCTGCCCGTTGCGGTGGTTCTTGCGGAGCACGGCGATGGCCGAGTTGGCCAGGGTGTCGTTGGCCGCGAGCACCCCGGCGACGTCCGGCCGACTGGTGTACATCTGCTCGAAGATGGTCTGCGCCTGGGGGCCGTCCCAGTCGGGCACCGACTGGTTGGGGCCCTTGGTGTACTCCCCGGAGGCGTACTTCGGGTCGAGCACGCTGTTGTAGCCGTTGGCGAACAGGGTGGCGTTGTTGTCCGTCGGCGAGCCGTTGAGTTCGGCGACGACGGGGTTCTTGGCGCCCGCCTCGCTCAGACACTTCGTCAGGCCCTGCCCCTGGAGCTTGCCGACCTGGACATTGTCGAAGCTGACGTAGTACTGGGCGGAGCCGCCGAGGGTGAGCCGGTCGTAGTCGATGGTGGCCACGCCCTGGGACTTGGCCTTGTCGAGGACGGCCTTGCCGGTGCCGCTGTCGAGGTTGACGATGATCAGCACGTTCACACCGTTGGTGATCATCTGGTCGGCGATCGTCTGGAACGCCTGCTTGTCGCCTTCGGCGTTCTGGATGTCGTAGTCCACACCGGCGGCCTTGAAGGCCGCGGCGAGGTACGGCCGGTCCGCGGTCTCCCAGCGGACGGACGACTTGCTGTCCGGCAGGATCACGCCGATCTTCGGCTTCTTGGCGCCCGCCGAGTCGCCCCCGGAGCCCGAGGAACCGCAGGCGGTGACGGTGGAGAGCAGGGCCGCTGACACGGCAGCGGTGGCGAACAGGAGTCCCTTGCGCATGGGCAGGGTCCTTTCGAGGCGTGTCCGACCTGCGCCGGACGTGCGTGGCTGATGAAGGGTGGGGATGGGCACGAGCACGAAGCGGGGAAGCAGCCGGCCCCCTGTTTGTTGCCCGCGACAACATACGGCCTGTGATGAGGCCCGCCAAGCCCTCGCGCCGACCAGCGTGCGTAACGATCGAGTTACCGGAACTTGGCCAGGGCATTGGGTGCCCGAGGTGCGCCGAGCGCTCAACTCGGCGCGCGGGCGCATGTGGAGCCCGCGCCGGCCGGGCCTGCCACGGGCCTTCCGGTTCCGTGATCCTTGATCAGTCACGTTCTTTCACGGGCTCACCCGACCCACGTCAGCTCCCTTCCGGAACCGGGGACCGTCGGTCGCGGGGTCGATCAGGCGATCGAGCTCACCGGGGTGCCGGAGGCGGTGGAACGCCGCACAACCCAGGACAGGCGCTGACCACGCGCATGGAACGGCTCGGCCTTGCACGTCACCAGCGTGATCGACAACGCCGGGTTCGCCACCTTCGCCCCTTCCACGCCACGGACCCGGCACGACCGCGCCAGGAGATCGCCGCCGACGTGACCGCGGTGGCCGACATCAGCCGCGCCTTCATCGAACAGCTGCGCACGGCGGGGGCACGGGGTACCGGTCAACGTGGCGCGGAGAGCATTCGTGCTGAGCCTCACCGAGGCCCGTCGACGTCGTCAACACCGGGCGTCGCGTGCACCGGACCGGCTCAGCAGGTGCGGCGGCGGTACCCACCGTCCCCGGCCGGGACGACGTCCCGGTCGCGCAGGACCACCGACAGCCGCCTGCCCCACGACTTGCATGCGGCGGCGAGCCCCTCGGCCTTGTACTCGATGACGAAGACCCGGTCGTCGTACGCGTCGGCGTAGGCGCCGCACTCGTCGTACTGCCCGCATTCCTCGGCGACCGCGAAGTCGAACCCGAGGCCGCGCCCCTGCCGGGCCAGGCCCGCGGCGTTCTTCTGACCGATCGCCAGACCGCGTGCGTGAGCCCGGTCGACCAGCAACTTCCCGAACGCCAGGTCGTGGTCGGCGGTCAGGAGCCCCTCGGACCGCTCGTGGGAGTCGAGGTTGTCGGCCTCGACCGCCTGGAATCCGGCTGCGGCGCAGCCGTCGATCCACTCGCCCACGATCCCGGCGAGCTGTTCGCGCTTGGCAGCCGTGGAGATGTCAAGCAGGGCCTCGTGCCAGTCCCGGTCGACGACCGGTGCGTCGCCGGAGCGGAGCAGCAGGTCGGGGTGGTGGGCCTGCCACCAGTCGGTGGCGTCCGGCTGGGCCTGGAAGGCGTTCACGTAGCAGATGTTGTACAGGCCGGGCGCGGGCTGCGCGGCGCGGTCGCGGGAAACCGCGCGCACACCGGGCGGCGGCGGGTAGGCACCGCCGATCTGGTAGTCGAAGGAGATGCCCGGCTCGGGCAGAACCACCGCACCTCCGCCCCCGGCGTTCGCGCTTGGTGCGGCAGCGGTCGA
The DNA here is from genome assembly GCF_040680995.1 of Kitasatospora sp. NPDC051914. Classification (NCBI taxonomy): domain Bacteria; kingdom Bacillati; phylum Actinomycetota; class Actinomycetes; order Kitasatosporales; family Streptomycetaceae; genus Kitasatospora; species Kitasatospora sp. NPDC051914. Next base: position 45,140 of record NZ_JBFAXX010000018.1, on the reverse strand, counting down.
CGGAGCGGCGGACGACCGGTCCGGCACAGCGGTGTCCTCGCCGTCGGACGCCGAGCATCCGCTCGCGGCCGCGGCGAGCACACCGCACAGGGCCACCACCGTCAGCACGCGGTGCAGGGCTGGGCGGGCCCGGTCGGCCATGGTCCTGGTCTCCTGTCGATCTACGGTCAAGCGCTCTGCCGGCAACGGAGGACCCGGGGACGTGGGGTCGGCAGGGCGCCGCCACCTGGGACGCGCCGAACGCGACACCCGGTTCCCGCCCTGTTCGGATCTCGATGCGAGGCTGCCCGCTCACGGCGCCGAAGCCGCCGTCGACCGGAATCCGAGCGCCGGCGGTGCAGCCGGCACCGGGGCCGACGAGGAGGACGACTCCGGCGATCTCCTCGGGTTCGGCCACCCGACGGAACGGGGCGGCGCCCGGAACCCGATGACGGAATCCAGTCCGCCGCGTGACCGTGGCCTCCGACAGAAGGGCCGGACGGACCTGCCGGGTGATCGTTCGGTGCGGCCGGAATCTCCGCCTGCTGTCTTGCCACGACAGACGGCCGAGAGCCGACCAAGTTCCCAGCAGGCCCGATTGGCATCGTCGCCCCACCGAAGACCTGTATTGCACATCTCTTGAAGTACAGCCGACATATGTGTCAGTCTCATTTCGCCGCCGCGGGTGTCCCAGGCGGCACGCAGTGCGCACCGGTGATCCCCTCCATTCATTGTGAGCGCTCACAATGAGGGAGCTGCGGCATCTCTCCTCTCGGCAGTGCCTGTGGCACGAGGAACGGCTCCGAGCTGGCTGAATGACCGCTCCGTCCGGCCGATGCCGGGAGTCCGCGCGGCCGACCGCTGCCTGCGCGAACTCGCACCACAGCCGCGTCCTCCGGCGAGCCACCCGGGCAGCATCCGAGCGGTCAGTACTCCGCACATAAGACTGATCCATCGCGCCGATAGTGTCGTACCAATGACAGACCTCGGCGACAGCAGGGCCCCGCCACTGGCCCGCAGTCGCCGTGCCGAACCCGCGTCCCTACGCCGAGGAGGCTCCGATGCACCACCGCACGTCCTCCCTCTCCCCCGGCTTACGCCCGGTCGGACTGGCCGCTGTGCTGCTGCTGGTCCTGGCGACAGCGATGGCTGTCGTCGGCGGCCGGGCCGCCGCGAGCAGTCCCGCCGCGGGGGCGAACCCTGCCGCGGCAGCGTCGCTGCCCTGTGACCTCTACGCGGCCGGCGGCACGCCCTGCATAGCGGCCCACGCAACCACACGGGCGCTGTTCGCGGGCTACAACGGCCCGCTGTACCAGGTCCAGCGCGGATCCGACCGCACCTACCGCGACGTGGGCCTGCTCTCCGTCGGCGGCTACGCCGACGCGTCGGCCCAGACGTCCTTCTGCGCCGGAACCCCGTGCACCATCACCAAGATCTACGACCAGACCAGCCACCACAACGACCTGCCCGTCTCGTGGGGCGGCTACTGGAAGGGACCGGGCCCGAACGGCGCCGACGTGGGCGCAGACGCCTCGGCGCTGCCCGTCATGGCGGGCGGGCACCAGGTCTTCGGCGTCAAGGTCACGCAAGGCGTGGGCTACCGCATCGACCATGCCGACGGAGCTCCCACCGGCTCCCAGCCCGAGGGCATCTACATGGTGACCTCGTCCGAGTTCACCAACCAGTGGTGCTGCTTCGACTACGGCAGCGGCGAGAACAGCCACACCGACACCGGCAACGCCACCATGAACGCCATCTACTGGGGCAACGCCTGCTGGTTCGGCGGCTGCACCGGCACCGGCCCCTGGGTCGAGGCCGACCTGGAGAACGGGATGTTCCACACCAACGCCGGCTCCAACAAGGACCCCGACAACCAGGGCATCCACTACCCCTTCGTCACCGCCCTGGAGAAGAACAACGGGACCAGCAACTTCACCCTGAAGTACGGAAACGCCGCGAGCGGCGGGCTCACCACCACCTACTCCGGTGCACTGCCCAACGGCTACTCGCCGATGAAGACCGACAGCTCCCTGCTGCTCGGGACCGGGGGCGACAACAGCGTCTCCGGCCAGGGCGAGTTCTTCGAGGGCGCCATCACCGCGGGCTTCCCCTCGGACACCACCGAGAACGCGGTGCAGGCGGGCATCACCGCCGTCGGCTACGGCAAGGCCGGCGCCGGCGCGGCCGCTCCGCTGCGCAGCACCAGCGCCAACCGCTGCCTGGACGTCCCGAACAGCAGCCAGAGCAACGGCACCCGGACGCAGCTGTGGGACTGCCACACCGGCACCAACCAGCAGTGGACGCAGACCGGCGCCAAGGAGCTCCGGGTCTTCGGCGGCAAGTGCCTGGACGCCGAGGCCAAGGGCACCGCGAACGGCACCCGGGCGATCATCTGGGACTGCAACGGCGGCACCAACCAGCAGTGGAACCTCAACGCGGACGGCACGGTCACCAGCATCCAGTCCGGCCTGTGCCTGGACGTCAGCGCCTACGGCACCGCCAACGGCACCCTGATCCAGTTGTGGCAGTGCACCGGTGCCGGCAACCAGAAATGGGCCCGCAGTTGATGGACCGGCAGTTGAGCTGGGACGCCACCGGCGTTCCAGCCCACGCGCGAACCCGTCCCCGGCCGGGGACGGCTCCATGAGAGGGCGGTGTTCCAGCCGCACCCGCCCTGCCCACCACCATGCAAGGAGAGAGCAATTCCATGAAACCCACCCAACGCAGACTCCCGGCGTTCGGCCTCACCCGCGGGGCCCTCGTCGCGGCTCTGGCCGCCGCCGGCGTCGTGGCCGCGCCCGCCGCGGTCTCGCAGGCGGCGACGATGACCACCCTGTACGTTTCGCCGACCGGCAGCGGTACCGCGTGTTCCTCCTCGGCCCCCTGCTCCCTGACCCAGGCGAAGACCTCCGTGGAAGCCGTCAACGGGAGCATGACCGGTGACATCGTGGTGCAGCTCGCGGGCGGAACCTACCGGCTGACCGCGCCGCTCACGCTCGGCAGCGCGGACTCGGGCGGCAACGGCCACCGGGTGATCTGGCAGGCCGCCCCGGGCGCGAGCCCGGTGCTGTCGGGTGGGCAGCAGGTGACGGGCTGGACCCTGAAGGACTCCGCGAACAACATCTACGCGGCGCCGGTCCCGACCGGTGTCGACTCGCGGCAGCTGTACGTCGACGGGATGCTCGCGCCGCGGGCGGCGATCCCGATCTCGCGCAACGACGTGAACATCACCGCCACCGGGATGACCATCGTCAACTCGGCGCTGAACTACCTCGCCACGCTGCCGCAGCAGAACCGGATCGAGCTGGAGAGCCAGAACTCCTTCACCGACCGCTTCGCCCCGGTGCAGTCTATCAGCGGGACCACCATCACCATGCAGCAGCCGGCCTGGAACAACAACAACTGGGGGTACGACACCCTGGCCAAGCCCTTCGCCGGCGGGTCGCTGCAGTTGGAGAACTCCTACGCGTTCCTGAAGTCCACCGGGCAGTGGTACCTGGACCCGCAGGCGGGCCAGCTGTACTACAAGGCCCCTGCGGGCTGGCAGGCCACGGCCCACGACATCGAACTGCCCCGGCTGACCTCCCTGCTGCAGATCAGCGGCAGCTACACCGACCCCGCGCACGACATCACCTTCCAGGGCATCGCCTTCCAGCACACCACCTGGCTGCAGCCCGGCACCAACGTCGGCTACGCCGACCAGCAGAGCGGGGCGTTCCTGGCGAGCGCCTTCAACCAGCCCTCGGACTTCATGACCTCCTGCCAGTCGGGATGCCAGCTGTTCGAGGCCGCCCGCAACAGCTGGAACCAGGTGCCGGCGGCCGTGCAGGTCTCGGCGGCCTCCTCCATCACCTTCTCCGGGAACTCCTTCTCCCACTTGGGCCAGGTCGGCCTCGGCATCGGCAACGACGCCAACGCCCATGCCTCCGGCGTCGGCCTGGGAGCCTCGGACATCACGGTCTCGGGCAACACGTTCACCGACGACTCCGGGGCGGGCATCGTCGTCGGCGGCGTGCAGCCCGACGCCCACCACCCGTCCGACCCCGCGATGACGAACCAGAACATCACCATCCAGGACAACCGGATCAGCGACGTCGCCAAGGACTACAAGGACATGGCCGGGATCCTCTCGACCTACGTCACCCACGCCGTCATCACCCACAACGAGGTCTCGAACCTCGCCTACGACGGCATCGACGTCGGATGGGGCTGGGGAGCCAACGACGTCGGCGGCAGCCAGGACTACCGCAACCGCGGCCTCTACAACTACCAGCCCGTCTACACCACGGCGACGACCCTGAAGAACACCGTCATCAGCTACAACAAGGTGCACGGCACCAAGAAGGTGTTCCACGACGGCGGCAGCATCTACACCCTGTCCGCCAACCCCGGCACGAGCATCGACCACAACTACGTCTACGACAACAGGAACACCGTCGGCCTCTACCTCGACGAGGGCTCCCGCTCCGAGACCCTGAGCAACAACGTGATCCAGGACTCGGGCGTGTGGGCCTTCACCAACGCGAGCGGCAGCAACAACACCAACGACAGCACCTTCTCCGGCAACTGGTACAACGGCGGCGCCACCCAAGTCGCCACCGGCGCTCCACACAACAACGTCCTCACCGGAAACGTCCAGGTCAGCGGCACCAACTGGCCGTCCGGGGCGCAGCAGGTGATCGCTCAGGCGGGCGTGACGAGCGGCAGCGGCACCACCGGAGCAGTGCACGCCGTGGGCGCGGGCAAGTGCCTGGACGTACCGAACGCGTCGACGACCCCCGGCACCCAGACCCAGATCTGGGACTGCAACGGCCAGACCAACCAGACCTTCACGCGCACCGCGAACGGCGAGTTGACGGTCTACAGCGGCTCCAGCCGACTCTGCCTGGACGCCTACGGCAAGGGCACCACCAACGGCACCAAGGTCGCCGTCTGGCCGTGCAACGGCCAGACCAACCAGCAGTGGACCTTCAACTCCAACGGCACGATCACCGGAGTCCAGTCCGGACTCTGCCTGGACGTGACCGGTGTCTCCACCAGCAACGGCGCACTGGTCCAACTGTGGGCCTGCAACAGCCAGTCCAACCAGCAGTGGTACCTCTCCTGACGGTGCCCTCTCGCAAACTCCGTCGGCGCACCGGGGCCCGGCCCGGTGCGCCGGCATGAGGCATTCCTCCCGGGCTCACCGCAGGGGCGTGTCAGGAAGTTCGTGCAAGTCCGTGATCTGACAGGCCGGCCCGACTCCCCCGCTCCGAGGTCCTCCCGGGCCCGGCCGTCTCAACCGGCGACGGCGTTCGCCGGCTCACTCGCCGGCGGCCGCGTCGATGGCTTGGCGGAGAAGGTCGGCCTGGCCGTTGTGGCGGGCGTACTCCTCGATCATGTGGGTGAGGACGTAGCGGAGCGAGAAGACGTCGCTGCCGAAGCGGCCGGTGGCGTCGAGGGACTCGGCGGCGTCCACGATGGCGCGGGACCGGGCGCACTCCTCGTGCCAGGCGTCGAACGCCTCGGTCGGGTCCGCCGTGTCGACGTCGAACGCACCGCCCTCGCCGCGGGGCCAGTGGGGCTTGGTGCGTTCGCCGTGAACCACGTTGCGGAACCAGGTCCGCTCGACATCGGCCATGTGCCGGACGAGCCCGATCAGGGAGAGTCCCGAGGGGCTCACCGCCCGCGCTCTCAGCTGCTCGGCGGTGAGCCCCGCGCAGGTCGAGGCCAGCGTCTCGCGCTGGTGCTGCAGGAAGCCGGTCAGCGTCGTGTGCTCGTCGGCCGCGCGGGGTGGCTCGGTCCTCCTCTGGGCGTCCACTGAACCATCATGTCAGTCGGCGGGGACATCCCGGGCGCATGGCACAGGGGTGCGTGCGTCAGACCGCAGGGCCCCGTACGACGAGCGGCCCGAACGGCCGAACGGCTGAACGGCTGGAGTCCGGTGCGGGGCACCGCGGCGGGAAGCCCCCGCGTCGGCCACGCCTGACCGTCCTGCGGGCCCGGTCTGGGGTAGCTTGCCGGAGAGCGTCCGCGTGTGGTGGCCGGCCCGCCGGCGCGAGGTCGGTGCTGTCGCAAGGAAGTGAGAGCCTCGCATGTCGAACCTGCTCAGCCGCCATCGCGCGGTCATGCCGTCGTGGGTGTCGCTCTACTACGACGAGCCGATCGAGATCGTGAGCGGCAAGGGGTGCCGTGTCACCGACTCCGACGGGCGGAGCTACCTCGACTTCTTCGCCGGGATCCTCACCAACATGCTCGGGTACGACGTGCCCGAGGTCCGGGAGGCAGTCGAGCGGCAGTTGCGCACCGGCGTCGTGCACACCTCCACGCTGTATCTCATCCGCTCCCAGGTGGAGTTGGCCGAGAGGATCGCGGAGCTGTCGGGCATCGCGAACGCCAAGGTGTTCTTCACCAACTCCGGTACCGAGGCCACGGAGACGGCGCTGCTGCTCGCCACCAACGCCCGCCGGTCCGACCAGGTGCTCGCCCTGCGCAACAGCTACCACGGACGCTCGTACGGGGCCATGGCCGTCACGGGCAACCGGAGTTGGAAGAACTCCTCGCTCTCGCCCGTCAACGTGCACCATCTGCACGGCACTGATCGCGCGCGATTCCCGCAGCTGTCCGACGAGGAGTTCCTGGCCTTCTGCGCGGACGATCTGCAGCACGTCCTCGACACCGCCACCGCCACCGACGTCGCCTGCCTGATCGCGGAGCCCGTCCAGGGTGTCGGCGGCTTCACCGCCGCACCCGACGGGCTCCTCGCGAGATACCGGGAGATCCTGGACCGGTACGGGATCCTGCTGGTCTCGGACGAGGTGCAGACCGGTTGGGGCCGTACCGGAGAGCACTTCTGGGGCATCCAGGCCCATGGCGTGACACCCGACATCATGACCTTCGCGAAGGGCTTGGGGAACGGATTCGCCATCGGCGGTGTCGTCGCGGGCGGTGCCCTGATGGACGCGCTTCCGGCCAACGGCATCTCCACCTTCGGCGGCAACCCGATCGCGACGGCGGCTGCCAAGGCCACCCTCGACTACCTGCTCGCGCACGACCTCCAGTCCCACGCGCACCGGGTCGGCCGCATGCTGATCGACGGCCTGCGGACCGCCGCGAAGGGGCTTCCGGTCGTGGGAGACGTCCGGGGCAAGGGCCTGATGTTCGCCGTCGACCTGGTCGACCCCGACTCGGGAGCGCCGAGCCCGTCGCTGGCCGGCCGGGTGCTGGACGAGTCGAAGCGACGGGGTCTGCTCATCGGCAGGGGCGGCCTTCGCGGCCACACCCTGCGGATGGCGCCACCGCTCACCCTCAGCGAGGACGAGGCCCGGGACGGACTCGGCATCCTCGTCGACTCACTCGCCGCCGTCTGCTGACACCTCGCACCGAGGAGTCCGAGGAGGGCGCCGACGAGCCGGCCGCGGTCGGGCCGGCCGGATCGGTACGGAAGTCGCCCGGCGTTCCCTACTTCGTGAATCGATCCCGGTAGGCGGCGATCAGGTCGCGGTACCAGGCGTGGGAGGCCTTCGGGGTGCGCCGCCGGGTCTCGAAGTCGATGTGGACCAGGCCGACGTGCTGGTGGTGGCCCTCGGCCTGTCGGACGCCCTGTCACCCTATCCGGCCTGCGAACAGTCAGTCCCGGGACAGCGCTCAGCCAATGCGTCAGCGAGCGTGAGCTTGCTCCGCCGGGCACCGCGCTGAGACTCAGGAAGGCTCGGCAGCGCGGACCCGGGTGTACGGCTTGCACCCGGGCCGTTCGGGCGGCGGAGCCTGACGGCCGTCTCGACGGCCATGACGGCCACCGGCAACCCGTCCAGCACCTCGGCACCGCCGAGCCCGAAGCTCCGCTCTCCGGCGAACAGGAGCATCGGATAGCACCCGGCCGGGACGACCACGTCCACACCCAGATCGAGCAGAGGACCCGACTGCCCGGAGGACTCCTCACCCCGTCCCGTCGGCCACCAGGTGCGGGAGCTGTCGCAGGGCCGGCTCGGGTCCGCCGGACCGGATGCCGTTGTCGACCACGAGGACGGGTCCGGGTGGGCGAGGGCCGCGCCGAGGAGTACGCGGGCTGCCGAAGGCCCCCGCCTCGGTCTCTACTCCTCGGTCGGGCCGAGGTCGGGGCCCTCCCGGAGGTCGACGGTGCGGGCGAGGCGGGTGGCGTGCAGTTCCAGCACGGTGATGTCGTTCGGCCCCGGGCGCAGGACGGGACCGGGCACGTAGAGCGAGCGTTGTGGGCCGCGGGACCAGTAGCGCCCCAGATGGAAGCCGTTGACCCAGACGTTGCCCTTGGTCCATCCCGGCAGGTGAACGAAGGTGTCGGCCGGTGTGTCCAGATCGAAGGTACCGCGGTGGAACGCCGGGCCGGCGGCGGGTGGGCCACCACTGCCGTAGGCCAGGCTGCCGAGTGAGGTGAGCGGCAGCGCCCGGTTGGTCCAGCCGGTGAGCCGCGTGCCGTTGAGTCGGACCTGTCCGAGGAGCCCCTTGCGGTCGTGGATGCCCGCCCCGTAGTTGACCCGGCCCTGGTTCTCCACCAGCAGGCTCAGGACGGTGCCCGCCCGTGGGACGGTGAACGCGATGGCGTGCTCGTGGTTCTCGCGCTCCAGGACTCCGACCGGCTGGCGGTCGACGAAGACCTGCGCGCGGTCGCGCACGCCCTCCAGCTCCAGTACGGCGGGGCCCGCGGCGGGCAGGACGGTCTCGTAGAGGACGAACCCGAAGTCCTGACCGAGCCCTTCCATCGTCAGTGGCTCTTCGGACGGCACCGGAGTACCCAGGAAGGGCAGGTTGTCGAACAGCGGAGCGGTCTCGGTGAGGGTGATGCCCGGTACGGCGAGTTTCGGGCCGCGGCCGGGGGCCGGCTCGGCCGGCACGGGCGCGTACTTGGCGATGACCTCGCGGAACGTGTGGTACTTCGCGGTGGGATCGCCGGCCTCGTCGAGGGGGGCGTCGTAGTCGTACGAGCTGACGGTGGGCCGGTAGGTGTGCTTGTCGTTGGCGCCGTTGGTGAAGCCGAAGCTGGTGCCGCCGTGGAACATGTACAGGTTGACCGAGGCTCCGGTCGACAGCAGGTCGTCCAACTCCTCAGCGGCCTGGCCGGGATCGCGGACCACGTGGTGACTGCCCCAGCGGTCGAACCAGCCGTTCCAGAATTCGCTGCACATCAGCGGGCCGGTGGGCTGGTGGGCGCGCAGGGCGGCGAGGCCGCGCCGGGAGTGGCTGCCGAAGTTGGCGGTCGCGAGCGTGCCGGGGAGTGCTCCGCGTTCGAGGTCGGCGGGCTGGTCGCAGGTGAACAGGGGGACGTCGACGCCCAGCCGGCGCAGGAGGTCGGCGAGGTGGGCGAGGTGCGCGGTGTCGTCGCCGTAGGCGCCGTACTCGTTCTCCACCTGCACCGCCAGGATCGGGCCGCCTCGGGTGGCCAGCCTGTCCAGGAGCGGCGGGAGCAGGTGGGTGAAGTAGCCTTCCACGGCGTCGAGATATGCCGGGTCCTGGCTGCGCAGCCGGATGTGGGGGTCGGCCAGCAGCCAGGAGGGCAGGCCGCCGCCCTCCCATTCGGCGCAGATGTACGGGCCGGGGCGCAGCAGGACGTGGAGCCCTTCGGCGGCGGCGAGGTCGAGGAAGGCCGGGAGGTCGAGCCCGGCGTCGAGCCGGAAGGTGTCGGGCTGCGGCTGGTGGAGGTTCCACGGGACGTAGGTCTCCACCGTGTTGAGGCCCATCAGCCGTGCCTTGCGCAGGCGGTCGGCCCAGTGGTCGGGGTGGATGCGGAAGTAGTGGAGGCCGCCGGAGATGATCCGGAACGGCTCGCCGCCGAGGGTGAAGTCGTCGCCCTCGATCTGCAGGACGGGCATGGTGCTGGGTGCTCCGTGTGTCGTCAGGGGCCCGGCGCCACGCATCGTGGCGCGCCGCCGGGCGTTCGGCCGGCCTTACTTGCTGGTGCTGAATCCCTGCTCGCCGCCGTACTTGAGGGAGGCGTCCTGCCAGGCCTTGAGGCCGGAGGACAGGGTGCTGTTGGACACGTAGGCCTTGCCGACCGTGTCGTTGAAGATCGAGTTGGCGTAGACCTGGTACGGCAGGTACTGCCAGCCGGCCACCGCGTTCTTCGCGGAGTCGGAGAAGATCTTGTTGGCCTGCTGGCCGCCGAAGTAGGGGAACGGGGCGTCCAGGAAGGCCTGCGAGTTGAGGTCGGCCGTGGTGGCGGGGAAGGCACCGCCCTTGATCCGGGCCTGCACGCCGTCTCCGGCGTTCGCGAACTTCAGGAACGCGTACGCGAGGTCCTGGTTCGTGCCGGCCTTCATGACCGCGAGTGAGCTGCCGCCGTTCTCGGCACTGGCGGTCTGGCCCTGCTGCCACTGCGGCAGCGGGGCGACCCGCCAGTCGCCCGAGGCCGAGGGAACGCCGGAGGCGAGGTTGGCGGGCATCCAGGCCCCGATCGCGAGGGTGGCGATGGTGCCGTCGCCCAGGCCCTTGTACCACTGGTCGCTCCAGGAGGTGACGGGGGCGACCAGGTGGTCGGAGAGCAGCCGCTGCCAGGTGTCGGCGAACTTGGTGCTGCCGGGGTCGGTGAAGTCGACGGACACCTTGGTGCCGTCCACCTTGTACGGGTGGCCGCCCGCCTGCCAGATCATGCTGGTGGTGAAGCCGGCGTCACCGGAGTCGTTGGTGATGTAGGCGTTCGGGTTGGCGGCGTGGAGCTTGCGGGCGTCCTCGACGTACTCGTCCCAGGTGGTGGGCACCTTGAGCTGGTACTGGTCGAAGACCTTCTTGTTGTAGAAGAGGGCCATCGGCCCGGAGTCCATGGGCAGCGCGTACACGCCGCCGTTGCCGCTGACGGCGCTCCACGGGCCGGGCGAGAACTGCTTGGAGAGGTCGGAGGCCCCGTACTTGGACAGGTCCTGCAAGGACTTGCCGAGCGCGAACTGGCCCAGCGCGTAGTACTCGATCTGGGCGACGTCGGGCGCGCCCTTGCCGGCCTGGACCGCATTCTGCAGGGCGGTGTACTGCTTGTCGCCGGTGCCCGCGTTGACCAGATTGACGTGCACCTTGGGGTACTTGGCCTGGAAGTCGGTGACAACCTGCTTGAGGGTGGGCTCCCAGGCCCACACGGTGATCGTGCCGCCCTTGTCCAGGGCCGCGTCCAGGCCGGCCGCGGAGACCGGACCGCCGCCTTCGCCGGACGAGGTGGAACTGCTGCTGCAGGCGGAGAGGGCGAGCGCGGCCGCGCAGACCAGGCCGAGGCCGCGGAGCGAGTGGCGAATTGCGCTGGTTCTCACAGGGGTTACTCCGATTCGTGGTTTGGGCGGAGAGAGGTTGAGCCGGGGGTGGAGGGCCTGGTGCCGGTCACTCCTTGACGCTTCCCGCAGCGAGACCGGACTGCCAGTACCGCTGGAGCAGCAGGAACGCCGCGATCAGCGGGAGGATGGTGAGCAGGGATCCGGTGATCACCAGGTTGAACACGGGTTGGCCGCCGGCGGTGGCCGCCTGGTCGTTCCAGGCGTTGAGGCCGAGCGTGAGCGGGTACCAGTCCGGATCCTTGATCATGATCAGCGGCAGGAAGTAGTTGTTCCAGGTCGCGACCACGGTGAACAGGAGCACGGTGACGATGCCCGGGGCGAGCAGCGGAAGACCGATGCGGAAGAAGGTGCGCAACTCGCCCGATCCGTCGACGCGCGCGGCTTCCAGCAGCTCGTCCGGGACGGCCTCGGAGGCGAACACCCACATCAGGTAGAGCCCGAACGGGGAGATCAGCGACGGGACGATGACGGCCCAGGGCGTGTCGGTCAGACCCATCTTGCTGAACATCAGGAACGTGGGGACGGCCAGGGCGGTGGCCGGCACGGCCACGGCGCCGATCACCACGGCGAACACGATCCGTTTGCCCGGGAAGTGGAACTTCGCCAGGCCGTAGCCGCCGAGCGCGGCGAGCAGGGTGGCACCGCCCGCGCCGAGCGCCACGTAGAGCAGGGTGTTGAGCAGCCAGCGGCCGAAGATGCCGTCCCCGTAGGTGAGCGTCTGCCGGATGTTGTCCCACAGCGCGAAGCGGCCGCTGAACCAGATGCCCGGGGAGCCGAGCAGGTCCTGCTGGGTCTTGGTCGCACTGATCAGCAGCCAGATCAGCGGCACCAGCGTGTAGACGAGCACCAGGCCGGTGAGGAGGGTGAGTGACAGGCTACGGGCCGGGCGGTCGACCGAGTGCCGTCGGCGAGGGGTTCGCGGCATCGCTCACGCCTCCTTTCGCATGCCGCGCAACTGGAAGACGTAGGCGACGATCATGGTGAGGACGCCCATGACGATCGCCACGGTGGCGGCGTAGTTCTGCTGCTGTCCGGAGAAGGACAGCGAGTAGGTGTAGAGGTTCGGCGTGTAGTAGGTGCTGATGGCGTTGGGTGCCAGGCTCTTGAGGATGCTGGGCTCGTTGAACAACTGGAAGCTGCCGATGATCGAGAAGATGGTGGCGATGACCAGCGCGCCGCGGATGGCCGGGAGCTTGATCGCGGTGATGACCCGCCAGGGACCGGCGCCGTCGATCTCGGCCGCCTCGTAGAGGGAGCGGGGGACGACGCGCAGCGCCGAGTAGAAGATGAGCATGTTGTAGCCCACGAACTCCCAGGTCACGATGTTGCCGATGCCGACGAGTACCAGGTCCGGTGACAGCGGGTCGGGCACCGAGATGCCGAAGGCGCGGTCGATGTCCCCGACCAGACCGAAGCGGGTGCCGTAGAGAAAGCCCCACATCAGCGTGGCGACCACCGCCGGTACCGCGTAGGGCAGGAACACGGTGATCCGGAAGAAGCCCTTGCCGTAGAGCCGTCCGCTGTCCAGGGCCAGGGCGATCAGCAGGGCGATGCCCAGCATGACCGGGACCTGGACGGCCAGGAACAGCGCCACCCTCCCGAAGCCGGACCAGAACCGGGGATCCTCGAACGCCTGTCGGTAGTGGTCGAACCCGACGAAGCTGTTGCCGCCGATGAGCCGGTTCTGGAACAGGCTGAGGTGGATCGAGTACCCGATGGGCGCGAGGAAGACCAGGGCGAAGACGGCCAGGAACGGCCCGATGAAGCCCCAGCCGACCAGGCCGCGCCTGCTTCGCCCGCGCAGTCCTGCTGCGCGACCCGCAGCGGCGGGTGGTGAAGTGATCGTCATGGCTGTCCTGTGGTGGAGGGTGCGGGTGGGCGGGGGCGGCGATGTTTACGTAAACATCGAGCGCCGCGAATCCTGGACGTTTACGTAAACATTGGATTAGCGTGATGTTGACACCGCCGCCCGACGAGCGTCAAGAGGTAACCTCGGTCCGCTCTTTCGCGGCGTGGCGGGTGGACCGGAACAGACCCTGAGGGGGATTCGTGAGCACGGCAGAAGCGTCGGCGGCACCCGGAGCTGCCGCGGACGGCGCGGAGGGTGGGCGCAGGCGGCGACGAGGCGTCTCGATGGCGGATGTCGCCCGCCTCGCGGGTGTCTCCTCGCAGACCGTCTCGCGGGTCTCGAACGGCAGCCCCGGTGTGGTCGAGGAGACCCGCCAGCGGGTCCTGGCGGTGATGAAGGAGCTGGGTTACCGGCCCAACAGCGCCGCCCGCGCCCTGAAGGCCGGCGAGTTCCGAACACTCGGCGTCATCCTGTTCACCCTCTCGACGACCGGCAACGTCCGCACCCTGGAGGCCATCACCGAAGCGGCCGCGGAGGAGGGCTACGCCATCACCCTCATGCCGGTCGCCGTACCCACCCAGACCGGCGTGCGCGGCGCCTTCACCAGGCTCGGCGAGCTCGCCGTCGACGGCATCATCGTGATCATGGAGGTCCACCTCCTCGACACCGCCTCCCTCTCACTGCCGCCGCACATCCAGGTCGTCGTCGCCGACTCCGACGCGGGCGATCGGTACAGCGTGGTCGACACCGACCAGCGCGAGGGCGCACGGATGGCCGTCCAGCACCTGCTCGGCCTCGGCCACCGCACCGTGTGGCACCTGGCGGGCCCGGAGGGATCCTTCGCCGCCCAGCGCCGCGCCGACGCCTGGCGCTCCGCACTCGAGGAGGCCGGCGCCACCATTCCGGACATCGTCCGAGGCGACTGGTCCGCCGAGTCCGGCTACCGCGCCGGTCTGCTCCTGGCCGACCGGCCCGACTGCACCGCCGTCTTCGCCGCCAACGACCAGATGGCCCTCGGCCTGCTGCGCGCCCTCCACGAGCGCGCCCGGCGTGTCCCGCAGGACGTCAGCGTGGTCGGCTTCGACGACGTCGCTGAGGCCTCCAACTTCATCCCCCCGCTGACCACTGTCCACCAGGACTTCGGCGAGGTCGGACGGCGGTGCGTCCAGGGCGTGCTGCAACAGATCCGCAACCAGACGGCGGAGCGGGGCACCACGCTGGTCCCGACCCGGCTCGTCGAACGGGCCACCACCGCACCGCCGGGGCACTGACCCGCGGGGCAAGGGAACGGAGGGCCGCGTACGGGCACAGCACCCTGGATCCCGGCCCGCATCGGATGGATCTGCAACATCCCGACCATGTGACCGACGGCCGCACCACCGCGAGAAGTCCCCGGTGACTGCCGGCCTGGACGGCCTGTCCCCGGCACGCCCGATCTGCTCGTGCAGCGCCGCCGGTTGAACGCGCCGCTCCTCCGACCGGGCGCGGGCCGTCTCCTCGCGCTCGTCGAGCAGCGTCAGCAGTTCCAGCTCCACCCACACCTCCCGGCAGTGCCTCGACGCCGAACGGCCGGCCCCGACCCCCGTACCACCAAAGGGCTTGGCGGACTGCTGCAGGCCGAAACTCCAGATCACCGGGCCCCTCAACCGAAAGGCACCGACGGAGTCCGAAATCCGCGCGATGCTCCGGCTTCGTCCGGCAGTCCACTGGTGGGCGGGCCGAGGCCGGCACGTCCGGTCAGGCTGTCGTCACGGCGGATTCGATGCTGCGGTGCCGGGCGGCGCCGTGCGCGAAATCGGGCACCGCTGACGTGCCCTCGCGCAGGTCGTCCAGGAACTGCTGGTAGGCGTGAGCGACCGCGTAGAGCGGCGCGTCGGCTCGGGGGTCCAGTTGCGGGACGTGAACATACGATTCCGGCACCGTCAGGGGAGCGAGTCCGGGGAAGGTTCCGCGGCCGCCTTCGAGGGTGACCGGGCTGAGCTGGAGATGGCCGATCGGGGCGGTGAGGACGAGGTCGCCCTCGGTGCCGTTGATCTCCCAGCGGAAGTTGGTGCCCCGGGACGTGCCTCCGCGGTAGTGGAAGGTGACCACCGCGCCGCCCGGCAGCCGCCCCGAGGCCACCACCTGGTCTGCGGCGGTCATGGGCACGGGCTGTCCGCTCTCGGTGTCCACGGCCGACGTACGCCGCGACACCAGTTGGATCCGCAGTTCCTCGGGCTCTCCCAGGACGGACGCGAGTCCGTCGAGGGTGTGGCTGAAAGGAATGGTCAGCAGTGTCGCGCCGTTGGCGGCGTCGAGCACGTAGTGATCGCCGGGGCCGACGGTGGCGCCCCAGGCACCGCCGGAGCCGACGACCGTAGTGGACAGCACCTCCCCCACGTAGCCGTCGGCCACGAGATCCCGTGCATAAGCCAGGGCCGGATGCGACCGTGCCTGGAGTCCGACGACGGTCGGCACAGCGCGGCTGCGCGCTTGCCGCGCCATGTCCTCGGCCTCCGCGAGCCCGTTGCCCAGCGGCCACTCGCACAGCACGCTCTTGCCGGCGCTCAGCGCCGTCTGCACCAGTTCCCGGTGGCGCGGCACCTTCACTGCCACGACCACGAGGTCCACCTCATCGCAGGCAGCCAGTTCGGCCGCCGTCCCGAAGGTTCGAGAGACACCGTGCTTCTGTCCGGAGCGCTCCGCCGACTGTTTCGAACTCGCGCTCAAGGCCTTCAGCTCGTAACCCGGGACGGCGCGCAGGGCCGGCAGGTGAGAGCGCTCGGCCCAGCTGCCGTGCGCCCCGAGTCCGATGATCCCCACTCCGATCGGCTTCTCGGACCGGACCAGCTCGGTGAGCAGTGACTCAGATGTGTTCATGATTCGCAGCCTGTTCTCTGTCAGATGGGGCACCGGCGTCGCTCACAGTGGCCATGGACCCGGTGAGGGAGTGACCGACCACAGGGCCCCGTCATAGGAAGCAGGGCCGTGTGTCGAGCAGGGCGCCGAGGCAGGAGACCCGCGCCCGGTGGGCACGGGATCGGAGTGTGTGGGTCAGCGGGTGATGCCGCAGATGGACGTGAAGGACACGGCGGTGTTGCAGGTGCCGCGGAACTTCCGGCCCGGTTTCACCGAGCATGCCGACGGAGACCATGTCGTGGAAGCCGCGAAGTCCGGCCGGCCGTCGGCGGTCGGTTCCGTGCGCTTGCAGGCGGATTCGGGCCGCGTTCGTTGTCCAGCAGAGCCATGAGGGGTGCGGCGTAGCGGGTTCCAGCCACCGCATCGGCCGGGACGGCCTCGTCGATCGTGCGGAGGTCCGCGTCGGTCAGGGCGACGTCGGTCGCGGCCAGGGCCTCCGCGACGCGGTGGGGTCGGCGGGTGCCCAGGATGGCCACGATGGTGCCGCGCTCACGGCTCTGGGCCACCACCCAGGCGGTGGCGAGTTGCGCGACGCTGATGCCGCGCGCGTCGGCAAGCGGCCGCAGCCGTTCGACGAGGGTGAGGTTCGTGGCAAGGTTGTCGGGGTGGAAGCGGGGCAACCAGTGGGCGCGCGGGTCACCTCCGGCGGGTTGCCGGTAGGTGCCGGTGAGCAGGCCGTGTGCAAGGACCCCGTAGGCGGTGACGCCGATCCCCAACTCGCGGCAGGTGTCCAGGGTGCCATCGGCCTCGGGATCACGGCTGAACAGGGAGTATTCGATCTGCACATCGCAGATCGGGTGCACGGCGTGGGCACGGCGGATGGTCTCGGGCCCCACCTCGGAGAGCCCGATGTGCCGCACGTACCCGGCCTGGACCAGCTCGGAGATGGCGCCGATCGTGTCCTCGATCGGGGCGTCGGGGGCGAGGCGGGCGGAGCGGTAGATGTCGACGTGGTCGGTGTCGAGGCGGCGCAGCGAGTAGGCGAGCGCGTTCTTCACGTGGGCGGGACGGCCCTCGATGCCGATGAAGGATCCGTCGGGGCCGCGCAGACCGCCGAACTTGACGCTCAACAGCGCCTTTTCGCGATCGCCGGCGCGCAGGGCACGGCGGATGAGGTCCTCGTTGTGGCCCATGCCGTAGAAGTCGGCGGTATCGAGGAGGGTGACGCCGGCGTCGAGGGCCGTGCGGATCGTGGCGATGGCGTCGGCCTCGTCGGCGGGGGCGGTGTGGTCGGACATGCCGGCGCAGCCCAGTGCGAGAGGGTGGACCTGCGGGCCGCAGGCTCCGAGGGGTCGGGTCTGCACGGTGTCTCCTGCGGGGCGAGAAGGGTGGACGCGGCCGGCAGGGGGCTGCTGAGGGCGCAGCCACCTGTTAGCGTTGACATCTCAACACTAAGAAAAGGCGCGTTGATATGTCAACATCGAACGGAGAGGCCGCCGCGCCGGACGAGGCCATGACCGACGCCGCGTGCGAGCCCGTCGATTTCTGGAGCGCCTTCAAGCGCGCCCACGAGGTCGTCCGAGCCCGCGTGATCGCGGACACCGCCGAGGCTGCGGGCCTGTCCGAACCGGACCTGACGATCCTCGCCAACCTCGACAAGGCGGGAGGCAGCCTGCGCCAGAGCGAGCTCGCCGCGTCACTCGGTTGGGACCGCACACGCATCTCCCACCAACTCACCCGCATGGGCAAGCGTGGACTCGTCACCCGCGAACGCGCCGGCGGTGTCACCGTCACCCTCACCGACTCCGGACGTACGGCCATCACCGCCGTACACCCCGGCCTGGACACCGCGGTACGCCGCCACCTCACCGACAAGCTCTCCGCGCAGGAGATCGAAACACTGATCTCCGTGTTCAGCCGGCTGTAGGCGCCGGAACAGGGCCGGTCCAGCCAAACGGCTCCGTCTCACATTCGAACGCCCTGCCATCGTAGCTGAGCTGCGAAGACGCAAGTTCGGCGACGCCCCCCGGCATGTCCGTCAAGCAGGGTGACGGGTGGTCGTCGCATGCGGGCGAGTCCGTCGGCCAAGTCGTCGAGAAGCACGTCGGCGATCATTCGTCGACCACGGACTCGCCACCCTTCTCGCCGACGGCCTCATGATCCTCGACGGCCCCGAGGCCGCCGACCTGCAGACCGAACGCGTCCTGCGAGCCGTCCTCACCGGTCCGGCGCACGAGACCGCACCGTCCCCGGGCTGGCCGACGGCGCACTCCGCACACACCCAGCGCCGGACCAGGCGGGAAGGCAACCGCACCACGACCGAGCCGTAGGCCGTTCGCGACAGGCCCTCGGTTTCGGTACCAGAGGCGACATTTCTGCGTATAGTTCTCCGAATTCCTTTGCTGCACAGTCTCCTGAGAGACCCGTTAGGCTGCATCTCATGGATGTGTTGAGTGACGTCATCACCCTGATGCGCACCGGGCACCCGCTCACCGCGCGCGAGCGCAAGTCCGGTCCCTGGAGCGAGCGTCACGGTCCCTTTCCCGGGGCGGGATTCCATGTGGTGCTGCGCGGCGGATGCTGGCTGATCCCGCTTCAGGGACAACCGATAGCGCTCGGGACGGGAGACGTCGTCCTCCTGCCCCGCGGGTCGGAGCACGCCCTTAGCCACACCCCGGAGGTGCAGTGGGACAGCATCCCGCGGGGACTGCACCACGAACTCCGGCGTTCCCCCTCGATCGAAGACGCCACCGCCGCGGCCGACAGCCTGCCTGACAGGGTGTCGGCGGATCTGCTGTGCGGGGCCTACCAACTCGACCAGGAACGCACACACCCCCTTCTCGCGGAGATGCCCGACCTCGTGCACCTCCCGGCGTCCGTCGGGCGCCGGCCGGCGCTGCGCGCGGCTGTCGACCTTCTCGGCGGAGACCTCGAACAGCCGCGTCTCGGCGGCGTCGTCGCCCTCACCGCATTGCTGGACCTCCTGCTGGTGTACATCATCCGCACCTACGCCGAGGACCGGGCCGTCGAGCCGGGCAGTTGCGGCTGGCCGGCCGCACTGGCGGACCCGGCCATCGCGAGCGCGCTCCAGTGCATGCACCGGGACCCTGCCCGGGCCTGGACCGTGCAGGACCTCGGCGCGCAGGTGGGCCTCTCGCGGGCAGCCTTCGCCCGCCGGTTCACGTCCCTGGTCGGGCAGCCTCCTCTTGCCTACCTGACCTGGTGGCGGCTTGCCACGGCTGCCCGCATGCTCAGAGAGGACGACGCGCCACTCGCCTCCATCGCCTCGCGCGTGGGCTACTCATCGCAGTTCGCCTTCGCCAACGCGTTCAAACGCGAGTACGGCCAGGCCGCAGGGGGCTACCGCAAACACTGGCGACAGCCGCGCACCGGCGCCCAAGGCGATCCTGCCCTCGGCTGACCGAACTGCCCGGCAGGGCGGACGGTCAAGCGGCGGGCAGGTGGCCCACGGCCTCGGACCCCATAGTCGCAGCCCCGGTGCGGTGCCTCTGCCGGGCAGAAGCGCGGGTTACCGGGCCGGAGCAGTGACACGTGTGATCTGCAGCGGGAACCCCGCGACGGTACCCGCGCTCGGTGCCGCTCCGGGATCACCTGTCGACGCGAAATCGACCCAGGCAGCATGGACGGCGGCCGCTTCCTGCGCCGGGGTCGGACCCGGCCCGAGCAGTGCCCGTGTGCCTCGCAGTGACGGCAGGTCGGGCCGGTTGAAGACGAAGGGCAGCTCGACGCAGTGGCAGGCGCCGAGGGCACCCTCGAAGGCACCGGAGCGCCATGTGAACTCGTACGTGTAGGTACGGGAAGCCGGATGCCGGGCGTGCGCCTCGGCCAGGCGCCGGCTGCCGGAGCCGAACAGATGGTCGCTCATGATGGCCGTGCGCAGCCGTGCGGGTGAGGCGTCGGGTTCTCGCACGCGGCGCTCGCGCAGCACGCCTTTCGGGTCACCGTCGATACGAGCGGCCAGTGCGAGCAGGTCGTGATCGGTGGTGGCGGCCAGGGCTCCGGTGGGCGCGAGATAGAGGGCGGCCTCGTCGGCGTTGGTGCCCACCAGCAGGTCGACCGTGGCGCCGGCCCCCGCCGCCACGGCTTCCGCAGGCTGGTGTTCCAGGGTCCCGGCGCTCAGGACGGGGGCGAAGGGTGTGAGCCCCAGGAGGGGGTCGGGGCGGGTGGCTGTGGCCAGGTCGAGGCCGGTGATTCGGCTTGCGGCGGCGACCAGCCCCGCGTCGGGAATGTCGGCGAAGTCGGCGGCGTCGGGCCGGATGCCGAGTTCCCGCGCGAGGGCATGAGTTACACGGTCCGCCTGTTCGGCTGTGAGGGCACCAAGGGCGTTGCCGCTCTGGCTGATCGACCGACGCAGCAGGTGACGGGCAGCCGGGTGGGCGAGGACCGCGCTGGTGATGGTGGCGCCGGCGGATTGTCCGAAGAGTGTGACGTTGCCGGGCTCTCCGCCGAACGCCGCGATGTTGTCCTGGACCCAGGTCAGCGCCGCCAGCACGTCGAGAAGGCCGCGGTTGTCCGGCCGACCGGGCAGATGGAGCCAACCGGGAACACCGAGCCGATAGTTGCACGTCACCAGGACGACACCGGAGCGGGCGAACGTGGTGCCGTCGTACAACGGTGCCCCGCCGGTACCGGCGACGAAGCCGCCGCCGTGGACGAAGAGCATCACCGGCAGTCCGTGCGCGCCCGGATCCGGTGTCCACACGTTCACCGTGAGGTATTCGGGCCCCGAATTCCGGCCGTCGCCGGTCAGCGCCGCCAGATCCAGACCGCTCACCCGGCCACCGGGCGGCGGACCTGGAGCGACGGGTCCAAAGGCCATCGCGTCGCGGACACCGGCCCACCGCCGGGGCCGCGTGGGACGGTCGAACCGCGCGGCGCCTTCGAGGGGCCCCGCATAGGGGATCCCTCGGAAGGCATGAACACCGAGGTGCCGCGTACCGCGGACGGTGCCGTGGGATGTGCCGACTTTCGTGGCCCGGTGGTCGTCCATGGTGTCTCTTCCTCCCGAGAAGGCGCCTGCTGGGTCCGGACGCGACTCTATGGAGCGGCCATCGGACATTCATCCAGGCACCTGGATCCCGAGACGTAGACGTATAGATGTGCGCTTTTGAAGCATGGATACGACTCCCTGGCCAAACTAACTTGAGCGCCGGACAGGAAATCCCCTGTCTTCGCCGCTTCTCTCTGAGGACCATCAATGGACCGGACCATCACCTTGGGCGATGTCAGCATCACCCGCGTCATCGAGTGGCAGGGCGAGGTCGCCCCCGCACTGGACATCGTCCCCGACAGCACCCCCGAGCTCTGGGACGAGAATCGCTCCTGGCTCGCACCGGACTTCTGGCAGCCCGATACCGGTCTGTACCGCGCGCACATGCAGACCTGGGTGATTCGCAGTCAGGGCAAGACCGTCCTGGTCGACACCGGGGTGGGCAACGACAAGGAACGCCCCTACTTCCCCGCCTTCAGCAGGCTGAACACCGGCTTCCTCGACAGCCTCGCCAAGGCCGGGGTCCGGCCGGAGGACGTCGACGTCGTCGTCAACACCCATGTGCACGCCGACCACGTGGGGTGGAACACCGTCCTGTCCGGCCGGGAGTGGGTACCGACCTTCCCCAACGCGACGTACCTGATCAGCAAGACCGACTTCGACTTCTGGAACCCGATCAACGGAACCGACCGCAAGGCCGTCGCGTTCGGCCTTCCCGCGCACCTGGGTAACCAGAACATGTTCGAGGACAGTGTCGCGCCGGTCCACAACGCCGGCCAGGCCGTCCTGTGGGAGGACAGTTACACCATCGACAGCAATCTGCGGCTGGATCTGCAGCCCGGCCACACTCCCGGCTCCGCGGTCCTCACCCTGCAGTCAGGGACGGACTCGGCCGTGTTCGTCGGCGACATGATGCACAGTCCGGTCCAGATTCTTGACACCGATCTGCACACCTGCTTCGACGAGGACCCGAAGGCTGCCGGCGCGACGCGGCATCGCGTCCTGGAGTGGGCCGCCGATCACAACGCCCTCGTCCTGCCCGCCCATTTCCCCGGCGCCGGGGCCGCCGAGGTCCAGCGCTCCGGCAGCCACTTCGCCGTCAAGGAGTGGGCGCCGTTCAACCGGACGACCGCCTGACAGGGAATCCGCCCCGGTGGAAGTACCCGGCGCACGGGACTGGCCGGCACCGTCCAACGGTGCCGGCCTTCACCGCCGCGAGCGTTCGCGCCATTGCCGGGCGCAGGTCACAGCGCTGCACGATGCGAGCAGGGCCTACGGCATGCGTACCAGTACCTGACGGAGCACCTCGGCGGCGGACTGCGTGTCCGTCATCTGCCGGGCCATGGCCGCTGCCGCCGTCCTGAAGGACGGGTCACCCAGCACACCGGCCACCGCATCACCGATCTCCTCGGGTCGGTGCACCACAACCGCAGCCCCCACATTGGCCACGCGCTCGGCGTTCAAGGGCTTGTCCAGACCCATGGGGAGCAGCACCATCGGTACGGCGGTGCGCAGTGCTGACAACACGGTGCCGGCGCCACCGGCGGAGACCACGACGTCCACCCCGTCCAGGAGCCGCCTCATCGGAACGAAGCCGACGGGACGCACCCGGGTGCGGTCCACCCGCAGGGTTTCGACGTCGGCAGCGGGATTGACTGCAACGACGACATTGACGTCGTGCGGCTCGAGGGAGGCCACGATGGTGGCGAGGACTTCGTCGTCGTCGACGATCGTCCCCAGGGTGACCAGGACGCGGGGGCGGTCCTCACGGCCGGGAAAGCGAGGCGTCGACCAGGAGGCGGCATCATCGCTGTCGTACGGTTCGGGACGAATGACGATGCGGTCGGGTGACGGCTTCCAGTCATCCCGCTGGAGGCTGTCCGGCCACGGGTCGATGGATGCGATACGC
This sequence comes from Kitasatospora sp. NPDC051914, assembly GCF_040680995.1. Lineage (NCBI taxonomy): Bacteria > Bacillati > Actinomycetota > Actinomycetes > Kitasatosporales > Streptomycetaceae > Kitasatospora > Kitasatospora sp. NPDC051914. The sequence goes on along the minus strand of NZ_JBFAXX010000018.1, from coordinate 22,287 downwards.
TCCGTCGCCCTGAGGCCACGTGCGGCGAATCGGCCCGCAGCGGCCTCATCCATGGCGCGGGCCAGCACGTGGTCGAGTGCGATCCCCACACCGTGGGACACCCACGGGACGCCGTTCGCGGCGGCGGCGAGGCGGCCCAGGTAGTCGGCCGTCTCTACGATGACGAGGTCGGGACCGAATGCCGCCGTCACGGCCAGCGCCTCGTCGGCTCCCAGGTCGACCCGGGCCCTGCCGAAGAACTCGGCAGGGGTCGCAGGAGTCATGTCGGTGGTGGCGTCCGCCCCCGTTCGGCGGACCACCTCGGCAAGGACGGCATCGACGGTCGGCCCTGCCGGAAGGACCGGCGCCGGGGCCACCGCCCGGGCCATCGACGGGTGCGTCAGGAATGCCGTGTCGTGACCGGCCCGTCGAGCAGCCCTCGCCAGGGGCAGCATGGGCAGCAGGTGCCCGAAGGCCGGGGTACCGGAAAACAGAATGCGCATGAGAACCTCACATAGTTCCGCGACTCACCCGGACGAGTGAGCCGGCAGATGCCCGGCGGGGCCGGCTGGGCACTTGAGATGTCCGATGCCCACGGCACGGGACTGGAACGGGCACGAACGTGACGCGCCCGGGGCGGCATCGGCCGCCCCGCCGGCTTGGACACCTGTCCGGTCTCTGCTCCGGGCGCGGTGCCGGGTAGGTCCGGACGCTCTGCGTCCGCGCTCGCGCGGGCGGTAGCTGGCGGCCTGCCGGCGCGCACCCGCAGGCGGCGGCGATCGTTGAGCGGTTGGTGCCGAGCGGGATGCCGGGCGGTGGCGGGTTCGTCCGACCGAGACCCCCGAGGACACCGACCGCTCATCAGGCGCCTCCGGCCGCCAACCGGTCGAGCACCTGCCCCCTCCAGGACTTGCCCCGCCATGGAGCGCGAGCGCGGCGGCCGCAGCGTGTAACCGGCATGGTGTGCCGCCCCGTTCAGGCGACGGTCAGAACGATCTTGCCGCGCACGTGGCCCGCGTCGCTGATCCGCTGCGCGGCGACGGCCTCGGCCAGCGGGTAGGTGGCGGCGACCGTAGTGACGAGGTCGCCCTCGGCGGCCTGCTCGGCCAGGGCCGCGAGGTGGGCGGAGGACCGTTCCTGGGGTCCGGCGGCGAAGGCGATCCCCAATTGCCCGGCCGAGAAGTCGGCGATCGTGACGATGCGGTCGGTGCCGCCGCGCAGTTCGATCGAGTCCTGGAGCGCGCCCCTGCCCGCGACGTCGAATACGGCGTCGATCCCTTCGGGAGCCAGGGCCCGGACCCTCTCGACCAGGCCGTCTCCGTAGACGGTGGGGACAGCGCCGAGCGAGGCCAGGTATGCCTGGTTACCGGGCCCGGCGGTGGCGATGACGCGGGCACCGCGGGCTGCGGCCAGCTGCACCGCAAGAGTGCCGACGGCGCCGGCCGCGCCGTGGATCAGCACGGTCTCCCCCGGCGCAACGTCGAGCATGCGCAGCACGCGCTCGGCGGCCTCGCCCGCCACGGGGAGGGTGGCCGCCTGTTCCCAGGTGAGCGTTGCGGGCTTGGGCGCGACCGTGGCGGCCAGGGCGTACTCGGCATACCCACCGGTGTCGGCCCACCCCAGCACGTGGTCGCCGACCGCCACGTGGTCCACTCCTTCGCCCAGGGCGTCCACCACGCCGGCGATCTCCAGTCCGGGGACGGCGGGCAGAGTGGTGGGGAAGACGGCTTCGAGGGCGCCGGAACGGATCTTTCCGTCGAGCGGGTTGACCCCGGCAGCCTTGACGCGGATGCGGACCTGCCCGGGGCCGGGCTCGGGAATGCTCGTCTCGCCCTGGTGCAGGACCTCGGGGCCACCGAAGCGGTCGAAAGCGATGGTCTCCATGGCGGTTTGTCTCCTTTTTACTGTTCGGAGGGGGCTATGGCAGGCGCCGGGCACAGACGGCGCGCCGGGCCCGGACCGGCCCTGGATCGTCGCGCGACCGGGCACGTCGGCCGACGGCGCCAGGGCCGGATCGGCGGTGTTCAGGTCGGCACCGGTGCGCAGCCCGGAGTTTGACGTGTTCGAAGGCTGCGGAGCGTGCCCGGCTCGGGATGTTGTGGACGGTGCGTCGGGGCCGCGGTGGGTGCCGGTCAGCGCGGCGGCCCGAGGATGACACCGCCGTACAGCTCCGACGCTTCGGCCAGGAGCGACGTGGGAATCCGGAAGCCTTCGGGCCGGGGGGAGCTGAGGTCGCGACCGGCGTGGCGGAACATGCCCTCGATGCCACCCGGGGTGGCGATCATGAGGAGGTCCGCGCGGTCGGAGGTGATGCGGTAGGAGTGGGGGACGTTGCGCGGCAGGTAGACGATGCCTCCTTCGCGCAGCTCGGTCTCCTCGTCGCCGGACCACACCAGGGCGGTGCCCTTGATGAGCATGAACACCTCGTCCTCGCGGGTATGCAGGTGGAACGGCGGCGCCTCGCCCCTGACCACGTCGAATCGGCCGACGGTCAGCCGCCCCTCCGTCGCGTCTTTGTCGAGCAGCACGGAGAAGATTCCTCCGTCGATCCACTCGAGTCTCTGCTGTTGGTCGCGCTGGGCCAGATAGGCCAGGCTCATGGGGTTGTTCCCTTTCCGTACGGGCGGTGAGGGCCGGACGATGAGGTCCGCAAGTTCCCGGCATCACCGTCCTCGGCCCACTTCCGCCGTGTCAGGCGACGAGAGTGCGCCGCACCCAGGCGGTCCGCACGCCCAGCGCGGCGACGGACACGGCCGCGGTGGGTGCGGCTCCGTCGAAGATGTGGAAGCCGCCCGCCCAGACGTGGAGTTCGGCCTGGACGCCGGAAGCCCACAGGCGGGAGGCGTAGGCAACGTCCTCGTCGCGGAACACCTCGGCGGAGCCGACGTCGATGAAGGCCGGGGGCAGCCCGGAGAGGTCGGTGGCGCGGGCGGGTGCGGCGTAGATGCTCACGGCGTCGGTCTTGCGCCGCTCGCCGAGCAGGGCGTTCCACCCGGTGTCGTTGCTCTCGCGGCTCCACGAGCCGGTGCCGGAGTACTGGCCGCTGGATACTGTCTCGTCCCGGTCGTCGAGCATCGGACTCATCAGCAACTGAGCCAGGGCGGTGGGCCCCTGGCGGTCCCGGGCCAGCAGGGCCACGCCGGCGGCCAGCCCGCCGCCGGCGGAGGTGCCGGCGAGCAGGATGCGGTCCGGGTCGATACCGAACTCGGCGGCATTGGCCGCAGTCCACACGAACCCGGCGTAGGCATCCTCCACCGGAGCCGGATCCGGATGCTCGGGAGCGAGCCGGTAGTCGAGGGAGACGACCACGGCGCAGTGCTCCTCGGCCCAATCGAGGATGTTGGCGATACCGGTGAACCGGTCACCGATGATCATGCCGCCGCCATGGAGGAAGTAGATGCCCGCCCCCGGGGCGGTCTTGCCGCGCGGGGTGAACACAGAGGCGGTCAGAGCGCCGTCGGGACCCGGGACGGTGACGACCTCGTGCTCCAGGTTGCGAGTGCTGAGCACGTCCTCGATCGGCGTGGTGAACGGAGCAGCGCGTAGCGGCTCGATCATCTCCGCCGTGATGGTGGTGGGCAGCGGGCTGTTGGCGAGCAGCACGTCGAGCTCCGGGTCGTACGGCGGACGGGCCGGCGCGCGGGAGATCGGTGACGCGGTCACGGTGCACTCCTTGGTGGTGTCGATCCAGCCGTTTATGTGGCTGACCACATAAACGTACCCCGAATTCATGTGGCCGGCAACATAAAAGTTGAAGCGGCGCCGCAGGCGCGCCTGGCCCGCCATACGGCTCCGTGCTACATTTACGTGGCTGGCCACTGAATCCGGGGAACGGCATGACGGAACGCCCGTGGAACGCCGCACGTCCGGGTGCCGCAGGCGCACGGCGCCCCTTGGCGCGCTTCTCGTCGATCAGGCACCGGTCCGCCCGGGCCGTGCCCCGATCTTCCCGAACCCTCCACGAAAGCCGGGTCGAACCCATGTCAACCTCGAAGCCTCCGCGCACCGCACACGGCGGACGCCTGAGTTACGCCGTGTTCGCCCTCGCGCGGGTTCACCGCTCCGTCGCGGCCGGAATGCTACGGAGCCTCGGCCTGCATCCGGGCCAGGAGCTGCTGCTCATGCAGCTGTTCGACAAGGACGGCCAGACCCAGTCCGAACTCCTGGACAGCGTCGGCCTGGACCACTCGACCGTCTCCAAATCCCTGCGCCGAATGCAGGAGGCCGGACTGATCACCCGCCGCCCCAACGAGCACGACCGGCGGGCGCAGGACGTCTGGCTCACCGACCGGGGCAGGGCGATGAGCGAACCCATCGAGGCCATGTGGGCCGCCCTGGAGGAGATCTCCACCCGGCACCTGGACGCAGAGGCCATCGAGTCCTTCATAGCCACCGCCGCCACGATCGAGAACTCGATCACCAACCGCGACCGAGCGACGAAGTAGGACGGCGGATCAGCCCGCCGGCCCCACGAACATCGCCCGGCAGGCGCGCCCCTTCCCCACGAGCGGCGGGGTGGAGCCCTGACGAGCGCGTGGCGGAGCCGTCGTTCGGTGCGGCCGGAATCCCGATCCACCGTCACCCCACGTCGGCCGACGGCGACCACGTCCTGTCCGGGAAGGTGCCCGACCTCCTACGAATGCCCTGCCCGATGGGCGGTGATCAGGTCGCGGTACCACGCGTAGGACGCCTTCGGGATGCGCCGCTGCGTCTCGAAGTCGACGTGCACCAGGCCGAAACGCTGGTGATACCCCTCGGCCCACTCGTAGTTGTCGAGGAGGGACCAGGTGTAGTAGCCGCGGACGTCGACGCCTTCGGCGACGGCGGCGGCGAGGGCGTCGAGGTGGCCGGCGAGATAGCTGATCCGGTCGGGGTCGTCGACGCTGCCGTCGGGGGCGGGCCGGTCGGCGACGGAGCAGCCGTTCTCGGTGATGGTGACGGGCGGGAGTGCGGCGCCGTAGCGGTCGCGGAGGCCGACGAGGAGTTCGCGCAGGCCGTCCGGGACGACCGGCCAGTCGAAGGCGGTGCGGGGGACGCCCTCGATCGGGGCTTCGGAGAAGGGGAGACCGGGGTCGGTGGGGGCGGCGATGCGGGTGGGGTTGTAGTAGTTGACGCCGAGGCCGTCGAGGCCGGGGGCTGCGATGAGCTTCAGGTCGCCGGGGCGCACGGTGCCGTCGAGGTCCTCGGTGAGGCCGAACGCCGACAGGTCGGGGTAGTGCCCGAGCAGCAGCGGGTCGGTGAACAGCCGGTTGTGCAGGGCGTCGTAGGCCGTGGCGGCCTCGATGTCGGCGGGGTCGTCGGTGGCCGGGCGCACGGGAGTGAGGTTGTTGGCGATCATCACGCCCAGGCCGTGCTCGCGCAGCACCGCAGCCGCCAGGCCATGGCCCAGCAGCTGGTGGTGGGCGGCGGGCAGCGCGTCGAGCATCAGCGCACGGCCGGGGGCGTGGATGCCGAGGGCGTAGCCGTAGACCATGTGCACGAAGGGCTCGTTGAGGGTGATCCAGGTGGGCACGCGGTCGCCCAGGCGGTCCACCACCGCCGAGGCGTACTCGGCGAAGCGGTGTGCGGTGTCGCGGTTCAGCCAGCCTCCTGCGTCTTCCAGGGCCTGCGGGAGGTCCCAGTGGAAGAGGGTGGGGAGCGGCGCGATGCCGGCCTCCAGCAGGGCGTCGACCAGGCGCTCGTAGAAGTCCAGCCCTGCCGGGTTGACCGGCCCGGCGCCGGTGGGCCGGATGCGCGGCCAGGCGATCGAGAAGCGGTAGCCGTCCAGGCCGAGGCCCCGCATCAGGGCGATGTCCTCGGGATGGCGGTGGTAGTGGTCGCAGGCCACCGCCCCGGTGTGGCCGTCCCGGACGGCGCCCGGCCGGGCGGCGAACACGTCCCAGACGGACGGGCCGCGCCCGTCCTCGTCCACCGCCCCTTCGATCTGGTACGCCGCGGTGGAGGCCCCCCAGCGGAAGTCGGACGGGAGGTCGAGTCGGTTCGGCACAGCCTGACTCCCTGCATCACGGTGGCGACGGACGGGGCAAGAGAACACGACACAAGAACATGAGTCGACCTCATGTTAATCCGGTGCCGATGAGGCACACCAGAGGCATGCGACAGGTGTCGCGACGCGGGAATCCCGGACAGACGCCGAAGGACGGCCACCACGCCGGAACGGATCGTTCGAAGCGGACGGCCGACCCCGCCGACCCGACCCCCGATGATCTTGCTTCAGGCCAGTTATTGGCCGATCATCACAAAAGCCCCGCCCTCAGCACTAAGGTGGCCCGCATGGCAGACGTCCCGGTGGAAGCAGCGCCCTCGCTCGGGGCGCTGGACGCCGTGGTGGAGCGCGCCTGCGAACCGCCCACGGGCAAGTCCCGGGCGAAGCAACTGCGGTGGGTCGCCGGTGAACTCCGCACCGCGCTGGAACGGGGCGAGCTCCCACCGGCGGCGGCCGGCTCCCTCACGGAACTGCTGGCGCCGGACACCCTCGCCGCCTACCTGACGGCAGCCGAACTCGGCCTCCTGCGGCGCAAGCCGACCGCCCGGCCGGACCGGCCCTCCCCCGCGTCCATGAGCGTGCGGGAGGTCTGCCTGCAGATCATCGGTGCCGGGGCGGGGATCGCCGTCGTGCTTCCGGAACGCGACGTGCAGGTGGTGCTCCGGCCGGTGGTGGCCGCCCGCCCCCGCGGCATCCTCCTGGGCCACCTGGAGCGGGCGGTCCGGCCGGGCCGGTCCGAGGCCCGGAGCCGGATTCTCGCGATCATCGGTACGGTGATGGACACCGGCTGCCGCGCCGGCGAGCTGTGCCACCTGCGCGTGGGCGACGTCGACGCCCGCCGGGGCAGAATCCGCGTCACCCGGCTTCCCCAGCACCGCGATCCACAGGCCGTACCGGCCACCGAGACCGTCGCGCTGTCCGGTCCGACACAGGCCGCGATGCGGCACTGGCTGACCGTCCGCAGCCGCCTGGTCGTGCGGGACGCCGCGAAGCCCGCAAGCCGGAAGAACGAGACCACCGACGCCCTGTGGGTGAGCGTCGCCCCCAGCGGGCACAGCCGGCCCGGGCTGCCGCTGCACTTCCGGGGCCTGGCCCGGGCCTACGTCCGCGAGATCCGGAGCCTGAACATCGACATGGCCGGCGAACCCGGCTGGGAGCCGATGCCGGAACGCATGGAACAGCTCCGCCGCGCGATCGAACTCGAACCCGCCGACCTCGGCGGCGTGACCGTCCTCCGCCGCACCGGCGCGTCGCATCGGTGACCACCGCCCGCCGCCCGGACGTGCCGCTCCGCGCCGGCGAGGGCTCGGCCGCCCGGACTGCACGTCAGATCCCGACAGCAGGACGGGACGGCCCGGTCCCGTGCGAGGATCGCAGGCAGGAGACCGCCGAGGAGAGGGGATGCGCCGTGTGCACCGTGTTCGTCAGCTTCGATCCCGGCTCGCCGGTGCCGGTCGTCGTCCTCGCCGCACGGGACGAGTACGCCGACCGGGCCTGGCTGCCGCCCGCCCGGCACTGGCCGGACCGGCCGCGGCTGCTGGGCGGCCTCGACCTGCTGGCGGGCGGCACCTGGCTGGCGGTCGATCCCGGCGGCGCCGGCCGCACCCCCCGCCTGTCCTGCATCCTGAACGGTTTCGGGCTCCCCGCCGACCCGGCGCACCGGCTCTCGCGCGGTGAACTGCCGCTGCTGGCCGCGGAGGGCGACGACCTCGCCGACCGCGACTGGGCGCGCTACGACCCGTTCCACCTGATCACCGCCGGGCCGGACGCGGTGTCCATGCTGGGGTGGAGCGGCACCGAGCTGACCCGCCGGGCGCTGGAGCCGGGGCTGCACGCCGTCATCAACGACGGGATGGAGGGCCTCGCCGCGCACCGCACGTCCTCGCAGCGCGCCTCGCGGATGATGGCCGCCCGGCTCGCGCACTTCCGGCCCCGGCTGGCGGCCGTCCGCCGGCCGGAGCCGCCGACCGCCCCCGTCGACGGCGCCGACGCCCCGACCGCCGAGGCGTGGGGCGACTGGCCGGCGATCGCGGACGGCGACGGGCTGGACCGCACCGATCCGGCCGCCCTCGTCCAGCACCGCGACTTCGGCACCGGGCGGATCTGGGCGACCACCTCGCTCGCACTGGTCGGACTCGGCCGCAACGGGATCCGCTACGACTTCAACCCGGCACCCGGCAATACCGCCTGGTACCCGGTCGACACCCGGCCGCCCATGGGCCGACCGACGCCGGGCGCGGCGTAGCCGCTCCGTCCGGTACGGGCGCCGCACCTGGACGGGACGGCCCGTCCTGCCCGGGCAGGACGGGTGAAGAATGTCCGAAGGCACACCGGACGGGGGGACAGGATGGCCGACAGCGGCGAGGGGTTCGTCCGGGACCGGCGCGGTTGTCGGCACTGGGGCCGGTACGGCGCCGCGGGCCTCCTCCTCTGCGACGGGCCCCGGTTGCTGCTGCAGCGCCGCTCCTGGCGGGTCCACCACGGCCGCACCTGGAGCATTCCCGGCGGCGCGCTGCGAGCGGGTGAGAGCCCCTGGGACGGCGCCCGCCGCGAATGCGCCGAGGAACTCGGCGGCGTCCCGGCCCTGCAGCACCTGCACACCTTCGTGGACGACCACGGCGGCTGGGCGTACCGCACCGTCGTCGCGGCCGTCGCCGAGCCGTTCCGCCCGCGCCGCGGCGACGGCGAGGGCAGCGCCCACCGGTGGTTCCTCCCCGCCGGCATCGACGCGCTCCGCCTCCACCCCGGATTCGCCGCCACCTGGCCGCGGCTGCGCGCCGAACTGACCGAGGCCGGACTCCCCCATAACGACTGAGGCCTCCGCGGCCGGGGCGCCCGGACATCCGATTCACGCCAATGTCCGCGCGGAACCGGCAGCCCGGAACGGCTGCCGGAACCCCGGCACCACACGCACGGCATTCCGTCAATACCGGAATTGCGGCGCGATACTCCGCCGCTACATCGGAATCAACGGGGACAAGGGGGCACGGCAGCCCGGCCGACCATGTCCCGAAGCCGCATTGATCGCGGAACTCCCGCCCGCGCCGCGCCATTTCCGACGATTGACCGAAAGGGCGCGCCGACCGCCCTCATCAGGGGCTTCGCTTGGCACGACCGCTGCCGGGCTGCCTAGCATCCGGGCTGTGGATCCGCAGGAAACGGGCAGGAGTTACCGCTGCCGGATTCCGCGGGTGAACAGGCTGGAATTCCGGTCCTCGAAAGGAACCTTCCCTTGCTCAAGAAACTGACCGCAGTCCTCGGTGCCGTGGCGATGGCCGGTGCCGTCTCCGTGATGTCCGCGCCGCAGGCCTCCGCCCTCGCCGCGTCGCCGACCGCGCTCTGCGGCTCCGGCTACAGCGTCGTCGACTCGGAGAAGCTGATCAACCGGGAGGTGTGGACCTACCTGCTCTACAACAGCTCCAACGGCTACAACTGCGTCGTCACCGTTCGCGGCGAGAGCGGCCCCGCGGTGAAGATGTCGGCCCGCCTCCAGGTCCAGGGCAGCGCCGAGAAGTACGACACCGGCTCCTACACCAAGTACGCCGGCCCGGTGTACGCGTACGCCGCGGGCAAGTGCGTGCGGTGGGGCGGCTGGTTCAGCGAGTCCGACCAGAGCTCGTACTTCAGCGACTGGGAGCACTGCGGCTGACCTCCGCCGCAACCGCGGGTGCGGGCCCGGGCGTGCACGCACTCCCCGGGCCCGGGCCCGCACCCGGTGTGACTGCCCGTCCGCCCCGTACCCCTGTCCCTTATTGGCGATTCGCGCCTGTACCGCCGGATGCGGCACAGTGATCCCATGAAGGCGCAGACGGGGACGGACCAGCGGCCACCGACCACGGCCGTCCGGCGGCGGCCCGTCCAGCAACGCAGCCTGGAGCGGTACGAGCGGCTGCTGGACGCCTGCGCAGGCCTGCTCGACGAGGTCGGCCCGACCGCGCTCACCACCAAGGAGGTCGCCCACCGGGCGCACGTGCCGATCGGGACGCTCTACCAGTTCTTCTCCGGCAAGGAGAGCCTGCTGGGCGCGCTGGCCGAACGGAACCTGGAGAGCTTCCTCGCCCGGCTCTCCGCCCGGATCGAGGGGGCCGCACCGGTGGGTGTCGCGGCCTTCGTCGACCTGGCGGTGGACGAGTTCGTGGCCATGAAGCGCACCGTGGCCGGCTTCGGGCACCTGGACTTCGGGCTGGTCGGCGCGGTGCCGGGCGACCTGCGGGACGACGAGCACCTGCTCGACCGCGACCTGGACAACAACGCGGCGGTGGCGGAACGGATCGGCGCCCTGGGCGGCGACCTCTTCGCCTACCCGGGCTTCGCCCTGTCACTGCGGGTGGCACTGGAGTGCGCGGACGCCGTCCTGAAGGTGGCCTTCCGGGTGGACCCGGAGGGGGATCCGGCGCTCATCGGCGAGTGCAAGCGGATGCTGCGCGGCTACCTCGCCGAACGCCCCGCAGTCTGAACGGCCGCTCCTGGAGCGGAAAGGGCGGATGCCCACCTCCGGCGAGGCGGGCATCCGCTGCCAGGTCTCCGGGTGTCAGGAAGCGAAGGCCTGGAGTTCGGACAGCTGGCCTGCGGGCCAGCCGGTGTTCCCGGTCACCGTGATCCGCAGGTGGCGGACGGAGTTGGCCGGGAGGTCGATCGTCACCGTGTTACCGGTGGCCGGGTCGAAGGTGCGGCCCGCCGAGGCGGCCAGGGTGGTGAAGGACGAGCCGTCGGTGGAGCCGGAGACCGCGAGGGTCTGCGTCCGGGTGTTCCACGCCGAGGCCGGCGGCAGCTTCAGGGTGACCTTGGACAGGCCCACCGCACAGCCGAGGTCCACCTGCACCCACTGCGGGAAGGCGTTGTTGGCGCTCTCCCAGTAACTGTCGGCGTCACCGTCCACCGCGTTGCCCGCACCGTAGCTCTGGTTCGAGCTGGAGGCGGTGGCGGCCTTGCCCTGGGCGATGTTGCCGGTGCCGGTCGGGCAGGTCGGCGTCGGAGAGGTGGACGGACCGGGCGACGGGGACGAGGACTGCGAAGGGCTCGGCGAGGGGCTGGAGGTGCCCGGGTTCGAGGGCACGCCGTTGTACGTCCACACCGGGGTGGGCCAGGTGCCGCTGCAGGTGGAGCCGGTGAGGCCGGAGTTGCCGCCGCCGTCGGTGATCACGAAGCCGCTGCCCACGCAGTTGTGGATCGGGGTGGCGGACTGCGCGATGTTGGTGGCCTTCACATTGGTGAACTTCATGGTGGCAGCGGCCTGCGCCTGGACGGCGTAGGTGCCCGCACCGTTGATGTTCACGTTGGTGAAGTTGATGCCGTTCGCCGGGCCCTCGATCGTCTGGACGGCCTCGTACGAGCTGTCCAGGATGTCGGTGTCGGTGATGTTGATGGTGGCGCCGTTGATCGGCTCGTTGAGGCCGCTGAACCAGACCGCGCCGACGCCGAAGTTCCAGTTGTAGTCGCTGTTGCCGGTGCGGATCAGGGTGTTGCGGGCGGCGGTGACGGTGCCCGCCACGGCGGTGCCGCTGCCGGAGTTGACTCCCGGGTAGCGGTTGGCGATGTGCAGGCCGCCGCCGTTGGAGACGGTGTCCGACATGACGTTGTCGGAGATGGTGAAGTCGCGGCCGCCGTAGGTGACGATGTTGTTCGCCAGGATCGGCAGCACCACGGTGTTGTGGGTGAAGCTGTCGTTGGTGTTGGGCTTGTCCTGCGGCCAGGACGCGAGGCCGTCGTCACCGGTGTTGCGGACGAAGGTGTTGGTGACCGTCGAGTTGGTGACCCCGGTGTGGAAGTTCACGCCGTCCGCGGTCTGGTCGAGGATGCGGCTGTTCTTGATGGTGAGGCGGTCCATCGGGCCGTCCATCCAGGCGCCGACCTTGGTGTGCTGCAGCCACAGGTTGTCGACGGTGGAGTTGGACATGGCGCCGCCGATGGCGTTGACCTGGTCCTCGTCGACCCGCTCGCGGATGTCGCCGATGACGGCGAAGTCCTTGAGGTTGACGTTGGTGCTGCCGCCCTGGTTCACCCACTTGCCGTAGATGCCCGCCGCATTGGCGCGGTTGATCGGGTCGCGGCCGCCGAGCACCGAGTACCAGGGGCCGGCACCGACCAGGGTGACCCGGTCGACGACCACGTGGCTGTACAGGGTGAAGTTGCCCTGCGGGATGTAGACCGTCCTGCCCTGTGCGGCGCCCGCGTTGACCGCCGCCTGGAACTCGGCGGTGGAGTCGGTGGCGCCGGTCGGGTCGGCGCCGAAGTCGGCGACCACGTCCAGCGCGCCGGCCGGCTTGCCGATCGGCGCGGCGACCTCCTCGAAGTCCGCCAGGTCGACGGTGAAGGTCGGCGACTGGGCGGTCGACGCGACCTGCAGGCGGATCTTGGTGCCGACCGGGTAGGTCTGGCCGAGCAGCGTACGGGTCTCGTCGTAGAAGTGGTGCGGGTTGGTGTCGCCCGGGTTGTTGTTGAACGGGTAACCACCGTAGTACCAGCTGTACTTCGAGGTGACCGGGACGCTCTTCAGCTTGGCGCCGTCGACCAGCAGGTCGATCGAGGCGTCGCGGCCCTTGCCGTCCGGCGAGTCCGGGAGGCTGTAGCGGAAGTCGATCGAGTTGGCCGGCTCGGTCAGGGTGAACTCGACATACTGGCCGACCCCGTTGAGGGTGACGGCCTGGCGGCCGGACGCCTCGGAGGGCAGGTTGCCGTACTTGCGGTCCGGGCCGATCACGGTGCCGTTGGTGGCGGCGTACTCCGCCTCCTGCTCGACGAACGGCACGGTGGCACCGCGGCCCGGGACGTTCGTCGGGGAGAGGGCGGGCACGGCGGCGGCGTGCGCGGCACCGGCGTTCGCCAGAACGGCGGTCAGCAGGCCGACGGTGCCGAGGGCGGTCGCGGTCAGGGCCGCGACGGTACGGCGTCCGCGCGGAGTGGGTGGTGGTTGCTGCATCTGCGGCTGCACATCCTTGCCGGTCGTGGGGGTGCTCCGGGTGGGGGCAAGTTCCCGGCTGCCGCGCCGCGTTGACGTCGTGTCGGCGCAGCCCGCGGCTTCCCGCCGGGCGTGGTGAGACTACGAGGCAGCAGCGCAGGAAGTCCATACCTGTGCGCAAAAAGCCGATCGAAGCCTGCAATTTCGATGCGACATGGCGGCAAGGAAGTGATCAGCGGTGAGACCTGGAAGGTTGGGCCCGATCTGCCCCCATTGCGTGCGTCCGGAGCGCGCCGCAGAGTGGAAGCACAGTTCAGTGCCGAGAGTCACCGAGGAGCATGATCATGCAAGCCACCGTAGGCGACCGGCTCCACATCCACAGCAAGTCCGTCGGCATGGTGGACCGCAAGGGCGAGATCATCGAAGTCCGCGGCGTCGACGGCGAGCCCCCGTACCTGGTCCACTTCGAGGACGGCCACGACGGGTTGGTCTACCCCGGCCCCGACTGCGTCATCGAGCACCAGCAGGAACGCCGCTAAGGGATTGCCCCCGCCCCCGCTGCCGGGCCCGCTGGCCTACCTGGCCCCACTGCTGGACGACTACGGGTATCTGGCAGTGGGCCTGCTGGTGCTGCTCGACAACTGCGGCATCCCCGTCCCCGGCCAGACCGTCCTGGTGCTCGCCGCCGTCTACGCGGGCACCGGGCGGATGTCCATCGCCGCGGTGGTCGCGATCGCGATCGCGGCGGCCGTCGTCGGCGACTGCCTCGGCTACCTGATCGGCCGCACCGGCGGACACGCCTTCGTCCACCGGTGGGGCCGCTACGTCGCGCTCACCCCGGCCCGGATGGCACGCGCCGAGGGCTTCTTCGAGCGCAACGGCGGCAAGGTGGTGACCGTCGCCCGGTTCGTCGACGGCCTGCGCCAGACCAACGGCATCATCGCCGGCACCACCGGGATGGCCTGGCGGCGCTTCCTGCCCGCCAACATCGCCGGCGCCGTGCTCTGGGTGGGCGTCTGGGCCACCCTCGGCTACGTCCTGGGCACCGACATCGGCACCGTCTACGAACGCGCCCTGCGCTACCAGGTGTACCTGCTGGCCGCACTGGGCGCGGTCGCCGGCCTCATGGTGCTGCGGGCGCTGCGGCGGCGGCGCCGCGAGCAGGCGGCCGGGCCCGCGGACGGCCGACACATCAACGGCCCGGGTACCGACGGTCCCGACACGAGCGCTCGGGACACGGCGGGCCCGGGCGCGGACGGACACCGCGCCGACGGTCCTGCGGCCGGCTCCCCCGCGGACGGCGACCCGCCCCCGCACGGACCCGGCAGGGGCCGGTCGTGCGGGGGCGGGTCGGACAGCAGCGGATCGGGCGGCGGTCAGCCCAGCGGGATGACCTCGAAGGGCGACGCGTAGCGCGTCCCGAGCCGCTCGCCGGCCATCGCGCCGAAGGTCTCCAGCGTGCCGCGGGCGTCCGCCATGTCGCCGCCGAGCCCCTCCAGGTAGGCCCGGTGGGCCTTCAGCGACGCCACACCGGCCTCGAAGAAGTCGGTGGTGTCCACCGCGTGCCGCGCGTCCGGCGAGGCGGCCGCCCACAGCTGCCGGACGCCGTTCCACGGTTCGAGGCCCTCGTCGACCAGCTCCCGGAAGACCCAGCGGTTGCCCGCGTCCCGGACGGCGTCCAGGGTGGCCCGGCCGACCGCGATGTGGTCCGCCTGGTTGGGCCACGTCCCGCCGTAGGTCTCACGGAAGTTGGTGGTGATCACGATCTCCGGCCGGTGCCGCCGGACCGCCCGGGCGATGTCCCGGCGCAGCGGCAGGCCGTACTCGACGACGCCGTCCGGGTGGCCGAGGAAGTCGACCACCTCGACGCCGACCAGCTTCGCCGAGGCGATCTGCTCGGCCTCGCGGACGCCGCGGCAGGTCTCCGGGTCCATGGAGTCGATGCCGGCCTCGCCGCTGGTGGCCATCGCGTAGACGACGCGCTTGCCCTGGGACGTCCAGCGGGCGACGGCCGCCGCGGCGCCGTACTCCATGTCGTCCGGGTGGGCGACGACGGCGAGCGCGGTGTGCCAGTCCTCGACGACCGGCTCGAACGGGGGTGGTGCCTGGTCCGCCATGATCAGTCGGCGCTCCTGATCGAGTAGTTGAAGTCGGTGTGGCCGTAGTGCCGCATCAGCCTCAGCCAGAACGGCATGAGCATCTCGACGCCGCGGGCCGCGGTGATGTCGCCGAGGTCGACGACGTCCTCGCCGGGCCAGCCGAACTGCTCCAGCACGCCGCGCACCAGGGTCTTCGCCTCGGCGTCGTCGCCCGCCACGAACAGCTGGTGCGGGCCGGGCACCCGGCCCGGGTCGACCATCAGCGGGGCGGAGAGGGTGTTGAGCGCCTTCACCACCCGGGTCTCGGGGAACTCCCGCTGGAGCTGTTCGCCGACGCTGTCGGTGTTCACCGGGGCGAGGGTGACCTCGCCGGTGGGCGAGAAGACCAGCGGGTTGGAGACGTCGATCAGCACCTTGCCCGCGAGGCGCTCGGCGCCGGCCAGGCGCAGCGCGTCCAGCGACACCGTGCCGGCGGTGGCGTTGACGACCACCTCGCCGAACTCCGCGGCGTCGGCGAAGGTGCCGGCGTGGCCGTGCGGGCCGGACTGGTCCGCCCAGGCGAGCGCCGCCGTGTTGTCCTTGGTGCGCGAGCCGAGGGTGACCTCGTGGCCCAGCGCGACGAGTTTGGTGGCCAGGGTGCGGCCCACCGTGCCCGTGCCGATGATCCCGAATCGCATCGCTCGTTCTCCCGTCAGGGGTCGCTTCGTTGGCCGAGTACGCAGAACTCGTTGCCCTCCGGGTCTGCGAGGACGACCCAGGGTGCCCCGCCCTGTCCGACGTCGGCGCGGCGGGCGCCGAGGGCGAGCAGTCGCTCGACCTCGGCGGCCTGGTCGTCCGGCCGGAAGTCCAGGTGGAGGCGGTTCTTCAGCTGCTTGCGTTCGGGCACCGGGAGGAAGACCAGGCCGGGCAGGGGGTCCGCGGACGGGCGGAGCTCGAACTCGTCGGCGTCGTCGCTGACCACCACCCGGCCGAAGGCCGAGGCCCACCAGCGGCCCAGCGCCACCGGATCGGCGGAGTCGACGACGACCTGCTCCCACTCCAGTGCCATGGTCGCACCATAGTCCACCCGAGCTGACGGGGCATCATCCCCCGCCGCCCGCGGCCCGATCGGCCTCGGACCAGCGGTGACGCAGTCGTTCCGCCTCGTCACGCAGGGCTTCCAGCAGGGCGCGGGCATTGGCGGAATCGCTGGTGCGCAGGGCGGCGACCCCGATCCGCCGGGCGAGCTGCGGGCCGTCGACGGGGCGCACCGCGAGGTCGTCCCGGTGCGGGCCGAGGCCGAGCCGGGGCAGCAGGGCGACGCCGATCCCGGCGGCCACGAAGCCCTGGAGGACGCCGTAGTCGTCGGTGCGCAGCACCGGGACGGGCTCGAAGCCGTCCTCGGCGCAGGCCCGGACCAGCACCCGGTCCACCGGGTCCGACTCGCTGACGCCGAGGATCCAGCCCTCGTCGCGGAGCGCGGCCAGCGGCACCCGGGCGCGGGCGGCCTGCGGGTGGTCGGCGGGCAGCACGAGCTGCAGCGGGTCCTCCAGCAGCGGGTGGACGACGAACTCGTCGCCGAGGTCGAGGCCGCCGTCCGGCCGCGAGTAGACCAGCGCGAGCTGCAGTTGGTGGCTGCGCAGGCCCGCGAGCAGGGCCGGCAGCTCGCCCTCGGTGAGGGCCAGGTGCACGCCGCTGCGGTGCAGGGTGCGGACGGCCGGCGGCAGCAGCAGGGCGCCCGCGGTCGGGAAGGTGCCCACGCGGAGCGTCGACGTGCCGTGCTCCACCAGGTCGGCGATCTCCCGCTCGGCGACCCTGATCCGGCCCAGCACCGCCTCGGCGTGCGGCAGCAGGGCGAGGCCGGCCTCGGTGAGGACGGCTCCGCGGGCGCCTCGGTGCACCAGCGGGGTGCGGAAGTGCGCCTCCAGCGTGGCCAGGTGGTGGCTGACCGTGGGCTGGCTGTGCCGCAGGGCGCGGCCGGCGGCGGCGAGCGAGCCCTCGCGGGCGATCGCGCGGAGCACCTGGAGGTGCCGGAGTTCGAGCACGGCGGGGCCTCGGCTATCGACGTCTTCTGGAGATGTCCAGAAAACTACCGGGTTCCTCGATGGCCGGCGCGGTGCGACGGTCGAGGGGTGAGCACCATGACCCTTCCCGTCTCCGCCGCCTCCGCGGCCTCCGCCGACCCGGCGCAGCTGCACGCCCCGTACGCCGAGGCCGTGCGGCGCAGCACCGCCGGCGACTGGCTGCGGCTGAACGTCCCCGGCCACGCCGCCGATCCCGCCCGCTTCTCCGGGCTGGCCGGCCACCTCGGCGAACAGGTGCTGCGCCTGGACGTGCCGCCGCTGCTGGAGGGCATCGACCTGGGCCCGGACAACCCGATGGAGCAGGCGCTGCGGCTGGCCGCCGCCGCGTGGGGTGCCCGGCGGACGTGGTTCCTGACCAACGGCGCCTCGCAGGGCAACCGGATCGCCGCGCTGGTCGCGCAGGCCCTCGGCCGGACGCTGGTCGTCCAGCGCAGCGTGCACTCCAGCGTCGTGGACGGCCTGGTGCTGTCCGGCCTCGGCGCGGCCTTCGTGCAGCCGTCGGTCGACCGGCGGACCGGCATCGCGCACGGCGTGTCGGCCGGGGACCTCGCGGTCGCGCTCGCCCGGCACCCGCAGGCCGCGGCCGCCTACGTGGTCACCCCGAGCTACTTCGGTGCGGTCGCCGACGTCGCCGCCCTCGCCCGGGTCGCGCACACGGCCGGGGTGCCGCTGATCGTGGACGAGGCCTGGGGCTCGCACTTCGGCTTCCACCCCGACCTGCCCGCGAACGCCCTCGCCCGGGGCGCCGACCTGGTGGTGTCCAGCACCCACAAGCTCGGCGGGGCGCTCACCCAGGCGGCCATGCTGCACCTCGGCGAAGGCCCGTTCGCGGACCGGCTGGAGCCGCTGGTGGAGCGGGTGTTCCACCTGACCCAGTCGACCAGCGCGAGCGCGCTGCTGCTCGCCTCGCTGGACGAGGCCCGGCGGGCGCTGGTCCGCGGACGCGACGGCATCTCGGCCTCGCTGGCGGCCGCCGAGGACATGCGGGCGGCGGTCCGCGCCGGCGGGCGGTTCGAGGTGGTCAGCGACGGCTTCGGACGCTTCCGGGACATCGTGGCCGCCGACCCGCTGCGGGTGTCCGTGGACGTCCGGGCGGGCGGCATCACCGGGCACGAGGCACGGCGCCGGCTGATGCAGGAGCACGGCGTGCTGGTGGAGGTCGCCACCGACGCCGCCGTGGTCGCCGTGGTCGGGGCCGGCGCGGGGCCGGACGCCGAGCGGTTCGCCGCGGCGCTGCACGCGCTGCCGGCGGAGGCCGGGGCCTCGGGGCGTCCGCTGGACCTCGTGCTGCCGGAGCCGGGGCCGGTGCGGATGACCGCCCGCGAGGCCTTCCTCGCCCCCGGCCGGTCGGTGCCCGCCGCCGAGGCGGTCGGTCGGGTTTCCGCCGACACCCTCTCCGCCTACCCGCCGGGGATTCCGAACGTGCTGCCCGGCGAGGAGATCACCGCCGACCTGGTCGACTTCCTGCAGAGCGTGGCGGCGGCCCCCACCGGCCACGTCCGCGGCGCCGCCGACCCGGCCGTGGCCACCCTCCGCGTCGTCGAACCCTGACGGGGTGCGCCGGACGCACCGGGCGGGGCACCACCGGGGGCACCCCCGGCGCGTACGGCTTCAGGAGACCGCGCGCTTGACGAGGTCGGCGAGCCTGGCCTCGTCGGCGGGGGTGAGGTCGGCCAGGGCGTAGGCGGCCGGCCACATGGTGCCGTCGTCGAGGTTGGCCAGGTCGCTGAAGCCGAAGGTCGCGTACCGGGTCTTGAACTTCTGGGCGCTCTGGAAGAAGCAGACCACCTTGCCGTCCTTGGCGTACGCGGGCATCCCGTACCAGAGCTTCGGCGCGAGCTCCGGTGCGTTGGCCTTGACGACGGCGTGGATGCGTTCGGCCATGGTGCGGTCCGACTCCTGCATCTCGGCGATCTTCTCGAGCACGGCGGCCTCCGCCTCCGCCGCCTTGTCGGCACGCGAGCCGCGGCGGGCGGCCGCCTTCAGCTCCTTGGCGTGCTCCTTCATGGCCTGCCGCTCCTCGGCGGTGAAGCCGTCGAAGGTGCCCTCGGTCTTCTCGGTGTCGTTCATGGCTGGTGTCCTTCCGGGTCGGGGTGCAGGTCGTGGGCGGGCAGGATTCTCATGCTAGGGACGTGCTGCGGTGCGGGCCCGTCAGCCCCAGGCGCCGGCGATCTGGCGCGTCGTGGCGTTGAGCCGGTTGAACAGGTTGGTGACGCCGGTCATCAGGACGATCGCGGCGAGCTGCTTCTCGTCGTAGTGGGTGGCGGCCGCGTCCCAGACCTCGTCGCCCACCGCGTCGGGACGGTCGGCCAGCCGCGTCGCCGCCTCGGCCAGGGCGAGGGCCGCCCGCTCCGCGTCGGTGAAGTACGGGGCCTCCCGCCAGGCGGCGACCGCGGCCAGGCGCTCGTCGCTCACCCCGGCCCTGCGGGCCGACTTGGCGCCGCCGTCGACGCAGGCGCTGCAGCCGTTGATCTGGCTGATCCTCAAGTGCACCAGCTCGAGCGTCTGTCCGTCCACGCCGCCCGAGTGCACGGCCTTGAACAGCTCCTGGATGGACTGCATCGCGCCCGGCAGCACGGCGGCGGGGTTCTGCATGCGGGACTGCATCTCGGTCTGCTCCTCTTCGCTTCGGTGCCCCGTCCTTGCGGGGTGTGAGTACATTCCAGCCGGGCCGGGCCGCCCCGGCGAGGGCCGTGGGACACCGTGGGACACCCGGAACGGCCTTGATCAGCGGCGACCCGGCCGGGGAGACTTCTGCCGGGACGGGACAGTGCGAGACGGGGGGCCGATGGACATGCAGGATCGGGCTGCGCAGGCAGGACCACTGGAGGAGCTGGCCGAACGGCTGCGGCTGCTCCAGGAGTTGTCCGGGCTCGGGGTGCGGGCCCTGGCGCGGGACACCGGCCTGAGCTCGTCGTCCCTGTCGCGGTACCTCAACGGCCGGACGGTGCCGCCGTGGCCCGCGGTGGTCGCCCTCTGCCGGATCGTCAAGCGCGACCCGCGCCCGCTGCGCCCGCTGTGGGAGCGGTCCTCGAACCCCCTGCCGGCGCCGCCGAAGAGCAGCCGCCAGGTGCAGCCGCGGCCCCGCAACGATCTGCCGCGCGACCTGCCAGACTTCACCGGGCGCGAGGCCGAACTGGCCGCCGTGTTCGACGCGGTGGAGAGCCACGGGGTGGTCGCCGTCGACGGCATGGCCGGCGTCGGCAAGAGCTCCCTCGCGGTGCACGCCGCGCACCGGCTCGCCGACCGGTTCCCGGACGCCCAGCTGTACGTGAACCTGCACGGGTTCACCGAGGGCCGGGAGCCGCTCGACCCCGGCTCCGCCCTGCGGATGCTGCTGGGCGCGCTGGACGTCCCGTCCGAGCGGGTCCCGCAGGAGGGTGTCGAGCAGCTGGCGGCGTGCTGGCGGTCGGAGCTGGCCGGCCGGCGGGCCGTCGTCGTCCTCGACAACGCCGCCGACGCGGAGCAGGTCCGCCCGCTGCTGCCGGGCGCCGGGCCGTCCGTCGCCCTGGTCACGAGCCGCAACCGGCTGGTGGGCCTCGACGAGGTGCCGCCGGTGTCACTGGACGTCCTGAGCCCGCAGGAGAGCGCGGAGCTGCTGGCCCGGGCCAGCGGCGACCCCGGCGGCCCCGACAGCCGGCTGGGCCGCGACCCGGAGTCCGCCGCCGAGGTGCTGCGGCTGTGCGGCCGCCTGCCGCTGGCCCTGCGGCTGGCCGCGGCCCGGCTGCGGCACCGGCCGGGCTGGACGGTGGGCATCCTGGTCGAGCGGATGTCGCAGGGCGTGGACGAGTTCGACGCCGCATGCGCCATGTCCGTACGGCAGCTGGACCGGGCCCAGGCCAGGCTGTTCCGGCTGCTGGGCCTGCTGCCCGGGGCGTCCTTCGACGAGTACGTGGCGGCCGCCGCCGCGGACGTGCCGCTGAACAGCGCCCGGGCGGTGCTGGAGGACCTGCTCGACGCCCACCTCGTGGAGCAGCCCACGGCCGGCCGCTACCGCCTGCACGACCTGGTCCGCGGGTACGCGCGCCGGGCCTGCGGGCAGCAGGACCGGCCGGCCGAGCTGGAGCGGGCGCTGGGCCGGGTGCTCGACTTCTACGTGCACGCGGCGGCCGCCGCCGACTCCGCGATGCCGTTCCTGTCCTCCGGCCGGTCGCCCTCCGCGGGCCGGCCCCCGGCCGCACTGCCGCGGTTCGCGGACAAGCACGCGGCCCTCGGGTGGCTCGCCTCGGAGTACGAGAACATGATCGCCGCCTTCGAGACGGCGGCCGCCGTCGGGGCCGACGTGCACGTCTGCGAGCTGCCGCGGTTCCTGCGGGCGTACTTCGCGCGGCGCTGCGGCACCACGCACCTCAACGTCCTCTTCGAACGGTCGCTGGCCGCCGCCGAACGGCTCGGCGATCCGCGGCAACTGGGCGAGGCCCACAGCGACTTGGGCTTCGCCCGCTACAACGCGGGCCGGATGGCGGAGGCCGGCGCGGCGTACGAGGCCGCACTGCCGCAGCTGTCCCGGGGCGGGGACGTCCGCTCCGAGGCCGAACTGGCCGTGCGGCGCGGGTATCTGCGATGGGACGAGGGGCACGTCGAGGAACCGCTCGAACTCTTCCGGATGGCAGGGAAGTTGTACGAGCAGGACGGCTGCCCTGCGGGTGCCGCCCATGCGGCCGCGGCGGAGGCGTGGGCGCTGCTGCAGCTGGGGCACCGCGAGGAGGCGGCGCAGCGGGCCCGGGAGGTGCTGGACATCCCCCACACCGACCCCGCATGGCCGCCCACCCTGACGGCCCGGATCATCCTCGGGGTGGCCGTCGCCCGGGAGGCGCCCGACGAGGCGGTGGAGCACCTGCACCGGGCGCTGGAGCTGTCCCGCGAGGACCGGCACCTGCACAACGAGGCGTGGTGCCTCAACTGCCTCGGCGTCGCGCTGCGGCAGATGGGCCGCTACGAGGAGGCTCTGGCCCGCCACCGGGAGGCGTTCGCCCTGCTGGACGAACTCTTCGAGGAGCACTGGAAGATCCGCTTCCTGAACGCCTACGCCGAGACCTGCCGGCTCGCCGGCCTGCCCGAGGAGGCCCTGCGACTCCACCGGCAGGCCCTCGAGTTGGCCCCCCGGCTGGGCTACCGCCACGAGGAGGAACTCGCCCGCCGGGGCATCGCCGCCATCCTCCGGGACGGGTAGGCACCGCCCGAGGGGTGGGGGGGGGGGGGGGCGCCCCCCCCCCCCCCCCGGGGCCCCCCCCCCCCCCCCCGGGGCGGGCCGGGGCCGGA